>JAFGEX010000208.1 GCA_016931355.1 bacterium | reverse complement strand
TGCAGGAATCTGGATGCCGCGGATCCATGGAAGCTTAAGAAGGCGGTCATGGCATTCTGGAACTATCAGGTCTGGGACAGGCTGGCGGAAATCGCCATGCCTGTACTGATTCTGAAGGGGGCCAAGGACAAGTTGCATGAACCGGAGGCCCTGGTCAGGATGGAAAGCATGCTGAAAAACGGCCGTTCCATTGACATGGGCACGAACAAGCGCACGCATTCAGCTGAAATCGTAGAATGGATCAGGCAATTCGTCCGTGAAAATGCGGCAGGGGCCGGTTGATCCGCTGTCTTTATGCCAGGCGCCTTATACCAGGTGATTCCCGGTCCGGTGAAAGCCTGTTTTTTAAGGGAATGGCAGGGATTTTGCAATTGGTTCTTTGTTTTAAGTCAGGGTCTGTTTGAGAGCGTTCCGGCAGATCCGGCGGTTATCCGGTCGAATCTGAAAGCGGGCGCATTCCAGGCAGCCTGCAGCGGAATAAGCGAGTGAAGCGAACCGTGCTTTTCCCTGGAGATCGGAGATGCCCCACCTCAAGTTGCCGGGGAGCTGTGAAGGCTGAAGACAAAATTATCTTGACATTGATGGGTTATTTTAATATATTTTTCCATTAAAATTTGGAGTTGCCTATCGCGTTTCGTTATGGGTCTGGTGGAACAGTATAAGAATCCGAGCTGTACGGTCTCGAAGACCACCGGTCTTTAACGAGCGATAACCAGACCGAAACGTCTGGATCCTTATTCCTCTACATTGAATAAGACCGGACATTCGGTTTTTTTATTTCCAAATCCGGAGGGATTCAACATGAAGAAGGTTGTTGTCTGTCTGTTCGCGGCTGTCATGAGCCTTTTGGCCTTTTATCCGGCTCATTCGGCGGTGAGCGAGTCCGCGGTGCTTTTTCTCCTGATTACGCCCAATGCGCGCGCCGCGGGAATGGGAGAGGCATTTGTCGCTGTTGCGGATGACGCGACAGCGGCGTTCTGGAATCCGGCCGGGCTGGCATTCCAGCAGGGACGTGAAGTCACCTTGACCCACACCAACTGGCTGCGCCAGCTCGTGGACGACATGTCCTTCGAGTACTTGGCCTACAAGCAGCATGTCCCGAGCCTCGGCGGCACGATCGGCGGAAGCGTCACATTCTTCAATCTCGGCGAGCAGGTGCATACAGCCGAATACACGGACAGCGAGGGCAGGCCCATCGAACTCGGGACATTCACCAGCTGGGAACTGGGAGTATCGGTCTGTTACGGTACACAGCTCGGCGAGAACCTGGGATTGGGAGCAGGCATGCGCTACATTCGCAGCGCGCTTGCGCCGTTCAGCGCGGGCTCCCAGCAGGGCAAAGGCATCGGCAACAGCTTCTCAGTGGATCTGGGCGTGCTTTACCGCATGCCTTTCCTCAAGGCTCTTCAATTCGGAGCCAATCTGTCCAACATGGGCCCGAAGATCACCTACATCGATGCGGCTCAGGCGGATCCCCTTCCCACGAACCTCAAGATCGGGCTTTCCTACAAGGTGCTGGATTCGGAATTCAACAAGCTCCGGATCGCGATCGACACCAACAAGCTGATGGTTGTGCGCAAGAAGGACGAGAAGCCCGCTCCGTTCTACGAGGCCATATTCACGGCATGGGGAGAGGGTTCATTGGGCGAGCAGGCCAGGGAACTGATCACCTGCCTCGGAGCCGAATACGTGTACAACAAGATGATTTTCCTGAGGGCGGGGTATTATTACGACGAGGAAGGCAAGGTGAAATACCCTGCTTTCGGAGCCGGACTGCAATACTCCCTGTTCCGTTTCGATTTCGGGTATGTGGCTGCTGAATCCGGGCATCCTCTTGCGGATACCATGCGATTCACCCTGACTGCCAACCTGTAAAACCGGAATTTTTACATTCCGGCCGGATGAGTAAAACAATACCCCACGTGTCGCGTGGGGTATTTTATTATGGGGTTTGAGAATGA
Source organism: bacterium (assembly GCA_016931355.1). Classification (GTDB taxonomy): domain Bacteria; phylum Zhuqueibacterota; class QNDG01; order QNDG01; family JABMRT01; genus JAFGEX01. The sequence goes on along the minus strand of JAFGEX010000208.1, from coordinate 8,694 downwards.
TGCGCAGGATCCTGATCCTGGGATGGGCCGTCCTGGCCGCGAATGCGGCACAAGCGGCAATCTCAAAATCAGCCGTATTCAGTTACAGGACCGGCGGTGTTGCTTCAGTCGCGCTGAACCGTCTTTCAAATAGTGAGCGGTCGCGTTACGCCCGTGCTTCCCAGGACGCGGACAGCCTGAAGATCCTCGCGCTTCTGGCCGAGTTCCAGGAGGACGAGGACGACAATACCACAGGAAACGGACGATTCGATCTCTCCCGTTCATCGGAATACGCCATTGACAGGACGCCGCATGACGTCTCCTATTTCGGGCAGCAGACGCTGGCCCTGAGCCATTATTACAAAACCGTTTCAAACGGGAAACTCGTCCTGTCCGCCTACGTTTTTCCGCAGGTTCTTGTCCTGCCCCGCCCCATGTCCGGATATGCGTTCGAGGAAGGAGTCAGGACCACGGACCGCGGCCTGGCCGAACTTTTCAGGGATGCGGTGAAAGCCGGGGATCAGGCAGGAGCGCCGTTCTCCCTATACGATGCCTTCATCGTCTTTCATGCCGGAGTCGGCAGGGATATCGAGCTCGGATATGATTTCACGCCCAAGGACATCCCATCCGCATTCCTGAACCTTTCGGATCTGGAATCCGAACTGGATCCGGCGGACCTGGAAATTTCGGGATTGCCGGTTCAGGGGGGATCCTTCCATGTGGCGGAAGGGATCATCCTGCCGGAAACGGAAAACCAGGAAGGATACGAGATCGGCCTGCTGGGGACCATGACCCTCATGTTCGGTTTTCAACTCGAGCTGCCGGCCCTGTGGAACACGGACACGAACAGGAGCGGCATAGGCAGATGGGGGCTCATGGATCAGGGGTCCGGGAATTATTACGGGCTCATCCCGGCGGAACCCTGCGCGTTCAGCAAGGTGCTGCTGGGATGGGAGCAGCCGGTCGAAGTTACGGCGGGTACGGATCTGTCCGTCGCCTGTTCGTACGCGTCGGATCCGAGGAAGATCTACCGCGTCCCGCTCAATGAACATGAATATTTCCTGATTGAAAACAGGCTCTACGATCCGAACGGGGACGGGATCACGCGCGGCTGGGATTCGCAGGGCAGGCAGGTTGTGTTTCAGCCCACTGGAGAAATTGAGAATCCGGATTCGGCCGGCGTCATTGTCCGCGTGGAGGAGTATGATTACGGACTGCCGGGGTCCGGGATACTGATCTGGCATGTGGATGAAAAGGTGCTGGATGAAAAGCGCGCGGAAAACCGCGTGAACAGCGACAGGCATCACAGGGCTGTGGACCTCGAGGAGGCGGACGGCGCGCAGGACATCGGTGAATCCTACGGCTATCTCTCCGGCGGATCCGGCTCGGAGAGCGGTGTGATGCATGATGCCTGGTACAGAAGCAATGAAATCCACATGCTCGTCAATCAGACGGATTCCGTGGCATTCACCTCCGATTCAAGGCCGGATTCCAGGTCCTACTCAGGGGGCCGCAGCTCCGTGCGCATCGCATGCTTTTCGGATCCGGACACGGTGATGCGGTTTTCCGTTTACAACGATTTGGCAGCCGGAGGATTTCCGGTTTTTTTCCCGGATACGCTGAATCCGTTCGGACCCGTGGCTGCGGATTTCAACGGGGACGGCAGAGGTGAAACGGCGCTGGCCTTTTCAGAAGGCAGGCTGTACATCTGGGATTCCAACGGGCGGCTTTTATTTCCGCCTTCTGCTTCAGGCGGGCCGGCTGCACCGGCAGCCTTTTCCGCGGAGCCTCTGTTCTGCGATCCGGATTCGGACGGCAGGCTTGAAATGATTGCAGGGATGCAGGACGGCAGGGTCGGATTATGGGAGGCTGAGGATTTTCAAGGCGATTTTTGGCCTGATCCCGTGTGGATCAGGGATCTGGCTGCAGGAGCCGTCACTGCGCTCGCGTCCGCTGGAAACCGGATCCTGGCCGGGACTGCGCATCGCCGTGTGGCTGTTTTAAGCATTGCGGGCGAGATCACCCGGCAGGATGATCTTCCGTCCCCCCTGATCGATGAAGCGTCGATCACGGGAATCGGTATTTTAAGGCGTGACGGATTGACGTTCGCGGCATCCATGAGCCATGGCCTCTGGCTGTTCGAATCCGGAAATGATCCGGCGCCGTTTTCCGGTCAGAAATTCGGCCTTTCCATGTTTCATGCACCGTCATCCGGTTTTTTGAATGCGGACTCGATTTTTACCGCCGCACCATCGGAAGAAAAAGGATATTTCTTCCGAGGCTTCAGCCTCGCGGCTGAAGTGGACAGGGGTTCGCCCGGATTCGCAATCGGAGACATCCAGGGCGACGGTATCGCGGAAATCGTGGGGACTTCCGGCGGACAGGTCTGGGCCTATCATCCGAACGGCGCGCTTTGCGATCATTTTCCCATGCCGGCTTATGCGCGGGACCTGGAAATGTCTGCTCCTGTCATCGCAGATGCGGACGGCGACGGGAAAATGGAGATTCTTGTACAGACTTCTGCAGGGAACGTCGAAGCCTTCCGGGCGGACGGGACTGTCCCGCCGGATTTTCCCCTGTCAACCGGGTCCGTAAGCAGGCCCATCCCGCCGCTTGTCTGCGACCCGGACGGGGACGGCCTGATGGAGATTGCGGCTGTCGCGGACAAAGCAGGGATGCTGTCTGTTTGGAATTTCACGGGTGTTTGGACGGATGAGACAGCGCCCTGGCCCGCTGCCAGGCATGATGCGGGCCGCAGCGGATTCAACCCGGCTGCTTCGAATCCGTCCGGGGGGACAGGCGATTTCTTCCCTGAGCAGTTCGCCTATAATTACCCCAATCCGAACAAGGACTCCCACACGACCATCCGGTACAGGCTCGAAGCCGCATCCAGGGTGCGGATACGCATATTCGACCTTTCCGGCGAGCCCGTGGATTCCTTCGACGGGCCGGGCGAGCCTTACACGGACAACGAGGTTGTCTGGCGCCTGGACGGAGTTGACAGCGGCGTGTACTTCTGCCAGATCCATGCGGAAAGCGGGGCAGGCAGCAAGACCGTGACATTCAAAATTGCGGTGGTGAAATAAAAAACTGCCACGCACTTTTTAAAAATGCGTGGCAGTTTTTATTGACAGGTTGGGATGAGCAGGGATTGATTTAGAATGAAATGGATTCCCGGCAAAAGAGTTCGGGAATGACTTTTTTAAGATGTTTGTCGCCCCCGAGATGTTTAATCGGGGGCCCAGGGAGGAAGATGGGGCGGGAGATTCATCATAAAAGATATCAGGAATGACTTTATAGAAAGATTGACCGGTGCCATACATGCGAAATAAATTAACCACGCTTCTGTTTTTCTTTATTGCCGGATTCTTCGGATCAGCAGGCGCCCAGTTCGTCCAGTTCAACCATCCTGAACTCGACTGGCGCACCCTGGATACCGAACATTTCAGCGTACACTTTCACCAGGGAACAGAGAGGACCGCCTCCCTTGTTGCAAAGATCGCGGAAGACATCTATGAGCCTGTCACATCCCTGTATGAGCACCGGCCGGACGGAAAGATCCATTTCATCGTACGCGACCATGACGACAATTCGAACGGCGCTGCCTTTTATTATGACAACAAGGTTGAAATCTGGGCGCCGCCTTCGGACTTTCTGCTCAGAGGAGACCATGCCTGGCTGAGGGACGTGGTGGCGCATGAATTCAGCCACATGATTTCCCTGGCTGTGGCGCGGAAGATGCCGCGGCGCATCCCTGCGGTTTATTTCCAATGGTTCGGGTATGAGAAGGAGAAGCGTTCCGACGTCATACACGGTTATCCCAGTATTCTGGCCTCCTTCCCTGCGGCCGGAACCGTGATCCCCATGTGGTTCGCTGAGGGCATGGCCCAGGCCCAGCGTGTGGGCCTGGATTACGACACCTGGGACACGCACAGGGACATGCTGATGCGCACCGCCGCATGGGATGGGCGCCTTCTGTCCCTTGAAGAAATGGGCGTTTTCGGCAAGAACAGCCTCGGAAACGAGAGGACATACTGCCAGGGATATTCAATGACGCTTTATATCTCCCGGAAATACGGGGAAGAGAAGCTGAACGAACTGGCCCGGGCCATGAGAAAGCCGCATTTCATCGGATTTAACCAGGCGTCGCACGAGGTGCTGGGAATTTCCGAAAAACAGCTATACCGGGAATGGAGATCGTTTCTGGAAAGCGGATACAGGGACGCCTTTGGGCCTTTAAAGGGACGGATACAGGAGGGATCCCTGGTCGAAAAGGAGGGCAGCGCAGGCGTGTATCCGGCCTTTGCCCCGGGAGGCGGAAAGGCGGTTTATGCCTCCAATCCGGGACAGGATTACATGAGCCTCCGCAGTCTGTACCTGACCGATTCCCTGTTCCAGTCGCATGAAAAGATCGCGGCAGGCGTGCATTCGTCCGCATCCTGGTCTCCGGACGGCGGGAAACTGGTTTTCAGCCGCAAGCTCCCGGGGAAGCACGGATCCAAATTTTACGATCTTTTCATTTATGATCTGAAGGAGAGCAAGGAAAAACGCATCACGCGGTCTTCAAGAGCCAGGCTGCCGGACTGGTCCCCGGACGGTTCAAGGATCGTCTCAGTGGTCGAGAAGGACGGCAGCTCCAACCTCGCGGTGATCAAGCCGGACGGCGCCGGACTGCGCCTGATCACATCATTTGAAAACGGCGAACAGATTTTCTCGCCCAAATGGCTGCCGGACGGAAGCGGCATCGTCTTCGCGATTTTCACCGGCCGGGGCGGCCGCGATATCGCGCAGGTGGACTCGGGAGGCGCAAATTTCAGATATGTCATCAGAAGGGAGTCGGATGACAGGGATCCGGAGCCGGATCCTTCAGGAAAATGGCTTTATTTCAGCAGCGACAGGAGCGGCATTTTCAACATACACCGCATGGACCAAAAGACCGGAAAAATCGAGCAGATCACGCTGGTGGCCGGCGGCGCCTTCATGCCCTCAGTGGATAAAAGCGGCCGCATCCTCTATTCCCTGTTCCGCGCGGATGGATTCAAGATCGCGGTTCTCGAAAATTCAGCAGCCCTGGATACGGCAGGTGTTTTCTACAGCTCGCCGATGAACGGCCTGGAATCCGTGTCTCCGGTCCCAAAATGGACGGCCGCCGGATACGATGACAGGGTGGTCCCGGAATTCGAATCCCGGCCGTACAAAAGCGTGTACGGACAGATGACGATCATGCCGCGCATCTTCATGGATTATCCGGGCAAACCCAAATTCGGAGCCTATTTCTTCAGCGCGGACGTCCTGGACCAGCTTTCCGTGCTGGGGACTGCGGCAGCGAACAGCAGCTGGGACACGGACGTGTACGGCAGCTTTTCCTACAGGCGCTTCGCGCCCTCGTTGTTCATCGATCTGTACCACATGCGCAGGCACAATTCCGAGGCGAAAGCGGAATACCTGTTCACCCTGATGGGCGCGGATATGGGCGCGGACTGGGCTGTGACGGACATGGATCTGGTCAGGACCGCTTTTCTGTACAGCCGATATGACGCGAAACAGACATTGACCGATGCGGTGCCGGAGATCAAGTTTTCCTACACCTATCACAAGGGCAGCGCCCTGCAGCTCAGATGGACGCACCGGACCATACCGCCGGCCTTGAATTCGGGCATTGCTCCCCGGAAAGGGCATTTCTGGGATCTGGATTTCACCTACAACAGGGACCATTTCATCAGCGGCTTCGAGGTGCATCAAAACTACGGGACCCTGGTGGAGGCTTTCCGTTTCTACCCCTATTTCCGCTTCCTGGGCGAATTCAGGAAATACCAGTCCCTGGCAGGCAGCTGGATGATGCGGCTCAAGTGGGGATGGATAGACAGACGGGTGGACAGTTTTTACAATCTTTTCGCAGGAGGCCTGGACGGCCTCAAGGGATATCCCTATTACAGCCTGGAAGGGAGAAAGCTCATTCACGCGGAGTTGGCGTACCGTTTCCCGATCGTGCGCAAGGCCGGCCTCAGGCTTCTTTTCCTCCATCTGGACAATGTGTACGGATCGGTTTACGGGCAGGCGGGAAATGCGTTTGACGCAGGGCTGAAGGAGGTTTCGTGGCGGAGAACGGCCGGATTCCAGCTCCGCAGCGAGTTGTTCGGATTCTACGGGTATCCGATGAAGCTGTTCGCTGATGCGGCATACGGCCTGGACGGTTTCAGCCACGCGGGCCAGGCCTATGGAAAGGAATGGCGTCTTTATTTTGGATTGCTTTTCGATTTTCTGGACTAAGGGAGGGGATTGCCATGAAACGGAAAATCGCGGTCTTCGCATGCCTGGTCCTGGCCGCAGGGCTTTCGGCCCGGCAGCCGGTCTCATGCCTGGATGCCTGGGGAGGGAAGCAGGCGGAATTGTACGCCTTCATGTCCGGCACAATTGTTCAGGCTGAAGATTCCACGACCGGGACTGAGGCCAGGCCTGCCGGCTTGAAGAAAAAGGGCATAGGCGTGATCGCCTCAGCCCTGATCCCGGGCACAGGCGAATTCTACGCCGGATCCTGGATCAAGGGAAGCCTGTTTTTGGCTGCGGAAGCGGCATTCTGGTACGGCAACATCCATTTCAACAAAAAAGGGGACGACGGAACCGAGAAGTATGAGGCTTTTGCGGATCAGCATTGGAGCGAGACGCGCTGGCATAAGTATTATAATTCGGAAACAGATCCTTCGACTCATGAATTGCCGGACACCAAGACGCAACAATACTACGAGATGATCGGGAAATATGATCAATTTGCCAAGGGTTGGGACACCTGGGAGACAGAAGGTATCATCTTGTCCAGCAACAGGCAGAAATACGAGGACATGGAACATGCCATGAACCAGGAGTACAAAAAGGCCTCCACGTTCGCTGCGCTGATTTTGGTCAACCATCTCTTTTCCGCTGCGGACGCGGCCTGGACCATACACCGGTACAACCGGGACATCACGGCGGAAATGCATGTGGGCTGCATGGAAATGCGGGGGGCGCTGGTCCCGCTCTGCGGACTGAAGGTGAGCTGGTAGGACGGATCGGTAACCGGAGAGCGAGAGGAGGACAGTATCTTGGGGATCAGGAATAAGCTGGCATCATGCCTGGTTTTTACGGCTGTTCTGCAAACTGCAGCGCAGGATGCGCCGCAGATGCGGGGGGCCGACTCTCAGGATTTAAGATACGCCCCGGCATCGAGCGGGGGATTCTGCGATGCTTCCGGATTGCATCTCCACGCCGAAAGCGGCGGAAAATGTTTGACCGGCATGGGGGAGCACACTTTAATTCGGCTGCTCAGACCGGAGCAATACACGGGGGATGTGCCTGCCGGCAGATCCGAATCGCCCTCCAAAGCCATTGCGCTTCTTTTATCCCTGGTCCTGCCCGGGGCCGGCGAATACTATGCCGGATCTCCGAAAAGGGCCGCCGTTTTCCTGGGCGCGGAAGCGGCCCTGTGGACGGTTTTTTATTCCTTCAGGACGTATGGAAATTGGAGGAGGAACGACTACCGGCTCTTTGCAGCAGCACACGCAGGCGTGCAGGGGACAGGAAAGGGATACGATTATTATGTGGATCTCGAAGGCTATAACAGCCTTCGCGAATACAACGAGGACATGCTGAGGCAGCGGGACCTTGCAGCCCTTTATCCGGAAACGGCTGAGTACAACTGGCAATGGGATTCCGGATCCAACAGGGACAGGTACCGCTCCCTGCGCCTCTCCAGCGACCGCGCCTACAGCAGGGCCACGATCGTGATTGCAGGCGTGGTGATCAACCACATCGTGAGCAGCATTGACGCGGCGCGACTCGTTCACAGGCAGCAAGGTTCGGCCTCAGGCGCATGGCGTTTCTATGCTGCGGGCCTGCCCGAGGGTGGGGCTGTTGTGGGAATGTGGAAAAGTTTCTGATGTTCGAGGAACTGCGGCGCACCGGAAAGTCTGTTTTAATAATGGTTGTCGCCCCTGAAATGTTTAATCGCGGGCCCAGGGGCTGTGAGGACGGATTTGATTCAAGAGAAATGGATTCCCGGTAAAAGATTTCGGGAATGACAAAACAACAAACCCGGGCCCGGCAGCCGGTAAAAGAGTTGAGGAATGACGATTTGACGGGATGGGTACCGGATTCCATCATCCTCTCTTCACTCCCTTTCTTTTCATCTTGATTTTGTAATGATTTTTTAATATCCTTCACTCATCTGATGAAGTGACGGATATCCCTTTTCCTTCAATCCCTATGAGGAGGCGGACATGAGAAGGTTGTTCACAATAATTCTCATGGCTTACACGGTTTACGCTTTTTCGCAGGATCTGTCCGGAGAAAAGGCGCTCGGGTCCAGGAAGTACAAGGATTTCGAGAGGCCCGAGGCATGCAAGAGCTGCCACACGGACATCTACCAGCAATGGACACAGGCCATGATGTCCCAGAGCTATGTGCATCACTGGGACGAGATCGAGTATTTTGACCTGGCGGTCGCGCATGCGGACAAGGTGCCCTCGCTCAAGGGAGCTGCGGACGGGTGCAACGGATGCCATGCGCCCCTGGCCTATCTGGCCGGGGATGTGCCGCCGCCCAGGCCGTCCGAGGGTTCGCGGGCCAACGAGGGCGTGAGCTGCGACCTGTGCCACACCATCAAGGACTGGCAGGGGGAGGTCCCGGTCAATTTTTCATATGTGTCGAGCCCCGGGAGAATCAAATACGGAGCTAAAAAAG
>JAFGEX010000207.1 GCA_016931355.1 bacterium | reverse complement strand
TCGTCCTTGATGTAATTCCAGTCCTTGTCGTTCTGGTAATAGATCTGGATGTCCCTGGCCTCGACGATGTTGAGGATCTCGTTGTCGTGATAATTGTTTTCGTCGTAGTCGGTCAGCGCCTTCTGGGCCATTTCCGAATAGAGTTCGTTCAAATCGAGCAGAAGATCGTTGATCTCAGGCTGCAGCGGCGCCACATTCAGGCCGATCCCGGCCGCCTCCCGGGCGGTGATCGGATAGCTGTGCGAAGGATAGTCGGAATTCAAATGAATGCTGATCCGTTCGCATTCCTCCCTGTCCTGGATGTGGTATGAGAGGACTTCCCTGCAGATCTTGATGGACAGGGAGCTGGACCGGTCGATCGCCCCGACGACCAGCGGGTGGATGTACTTGAAGATGTCCGAATAAGGATTCGTATGATGGTCCCGGGCATTTTTGTTCCAGAGGGTGACGATGCGGACCAGTTCGTCCTGGGACACGCTGACGCGCCTGTTTTCCGTCTCGTCTATGGGCGACAGGTCGTGCTTGAGCGAGGAATCGATGGCCGTGAGATGCGCGAGCGGGCCCATGAGTATCCGATCCGCCCCGAGGGAGATCATGGTGGCGGCCGAGGCGCATTCCAGGGGCACCAGGGCGTTCACCTTTTTGTAATTCTCCCGGATGAGATGCACGATGCGCAGCGAGGCCTCCACATCGCCCCCGTCCGACTTGATGAACAGGGAGACTTCGTCCCCGCCTCCGATTTTCTTGAACACCTCATAGAGAGCCACCACGTCGTTGTCGCACACGCTCCCCCGGTGGGAGGTCCAGTACACCAGGGTCTTGTGTCCGATACGCTTTTCGATTTCTGTGATGATGGTCTGCGTCCTGTCGAAGAGCAGGGGCGGCTGCTTGGCTTTTTTGGAGAATTCCTTGGGACCCATGTGCCTGTTCCTGTTTGATCCAAAATCCCGGCTGCCTGGATTGATCTTGCATTTTTTCCGTATTCTTTTTACAATAAGTTATCATTATCCATGATTATTTGCAAGTACATTGTGGCCGCACCTGAAACAAGGAGGACGGGGATTTAGTCCAATCCGGCTCGTGTATCGGTCATCGGGAGGATACGGATTTCGGATTGTGGATTGAATCTGATGGCGGGCGCATTCCCCGGCAGCTCACGGCCGGGGAGCCTTAATGGATATTTTCAATCAGAAATCCTCAATCCAAAATAAAAAATTTAAAAGAAAGGAGTTCCCATGAAATCATTCCTGCGAACGGTCCGCATCCTTCCGATATTTCTGCTGTTCTTCCAGAGCGTCTCAGGCAAGGACCGCACCCGCGATCCGGTCCGGCTGCCTGAAATTCCGGGTTACACCCTGCTGGCATGCGACCTCCACTTGCACACGGTTTTTTCGGACGGGGCGGTTTGGCCTTCCGTGCGTGTGGACGAAGCCTGGAGGAATGGCCTGGACGTGATCGCCGTGACGGATCATCTGGAATACAATCCTCATCAGAAAGACGTTGTGTTGGACAACAACCGGCCGTACGACATTGCCCTGGAAAGCGCTGCGATGGTCGGGCTGACCGTCATCCGGGGCGCTGAGATCACACGGAAAATGCCTCCCGGGCATTTCAATGCCATATTCCTCAGTGACGCGAATCTGCTTCGAACGGAAGACTGGCGGGATGCCTTCCGGGAGGCCGAGAAGCAGAAGGCCTTCATTTTCTGGAATCATCCGGGATGGAAGGGCCAGCAGCCGGACGGCAAGGCGCGCTGGTACCCGGAACACACGGAGCTGCTCGAAAAAGGATTGTTCCAGGGCATTGAAATTGTGAACGAGTACGATTATTATCCGGAAGCGCACGCCTGGTGCCTGGAGAAAAATCTCGCCATGCTGGGGAATTCCGACATTCATGATCCCGTTGATGTTATGTTCGATTACCCGGCCGGAGAGCACCGTCCCATGACCTTTGTGCTGGTGAGGCAAACCGGCCTGGAAGGCATACGGGAAGCCCTGAATTCGTGCAGGACGGTTGTTTACTGGAAGGACAAAATCATCGGCAGGGAGGAATTCCTCAAGCCGCTTTTCGAAGGTTCGATCCGGTGGGAAAGGCGGAAGAGTGCATTGAAGAAATGGGAATCCGTGCATATCCCGATCACCAACGATTCGGATATCGACGTCTTTCTTTCTCTGGCCGGAAGAGAAGAAGGGTTTTTCCTCCCGGGATTCATCAAAGTGCCGGCGAACAGAACCGTCCTCTTTGAAATTAAAAGAACATCCGGAGAGGGAACCGGCATGCGGAAAATCCGAATCCCTTACAAGGTCGCCAATTACTGGATTGCGCCCGAGCAGGGGATGCCCGTGACATTCGAGTTTGAGGTCGGGTTGGAATGAGTTATGGATTTTGAATCTGACAGCGAGCGCATTCCCCGCGGCTTGCCGCGGGGTAAGCAAGCGCATCCCAATGTCTTTTTCTTAACAGATCGAAGATTACCCGCCGCGGGCTGCCGGGAAGCTTCAACCCGCAGTCTTCACTGCATTTCTCCGGTTCTCACGGTCTCCGTGGGAGCCGACGGGATGGGGCCGGCATGAATACTCCGGTCATGACCTTCGAAGACGGCACACTCGTGCTCCGCGGATGGGATTCGGAACATCCGCCGCATTCGTTCATTCCCGATCCCCGCGATGATGCCTGGCGTGCGCCGGCCTATCTCTATGCCGTTATCCTTGAAAAATTCCGCGGTGCGGATTCCTGTCCAGAGGACCGCGCCTCCCGCTTTGATT
>JAFGEX010000206.1 GCA_016931355.1 bacterium | reverse complement strand
GCCGAAGCGGACGGCCAGCCTGATCCCAATGCCCTGGGAGACAACAACGCGGGCGCGAACGACGAGGACGGTGTCATATTCAACAGTCCGCTCATCGCGGGACAAGCGGCGGGCGTGACGGTCACGGCCTCAGTGGCCGGTTACGTGAACGCGTTCATTGATTTGGATCAGGACAAAAACTGGACCGATGCGGGCGAACGGGTGCTCAATGAAGCGGCCGTGACTGCCGGGCCCAACACCCTGACATTCTTGCTTCCCGCAGGCGCAAAATCAGGCGACACCTTCTGCAGGGTCCGTTTCTCCACTGAAAAACTGATCTGGAATATTCAGAAACAGAACCGCTACATGGCAAAGGACGGCGAGGTCGAGGATTACAAAGTCACCCTGATAGACAGCACGGAAGGCGTATTTGACTTCGGCGACGCGCCCTCTACCTACGGGAATGCCGGCCATCTATTGGGCCACGGCCCCTGGTTGGGCGGCCTCAGCGACGATCCTGACGCTGAGTCTTCCAGCCGGCATGATCCCGTGGCCGAGGGAGACGACCAGGACGGCCGTGACGATGAGAACGGACTTATTGAGGCAAACTGGATATTGGGACAATCGGAAGGCTTTTTCAAGCTCGAATTGGTTCCCGGCCCTTCGGGGGATTTCAGCATGGGATGTTTCATGGATTTCAACGGCAACGGAAGCTGGGATCCTTCCGAATGTTTTAAATATCATGGCGGTTGGTATCCGATGCCGCCGGGCGGATGGAAGGCCCCTGTGAAGTTTTGGTGGGGATTCTCAGAACTGGGAACACCGGTGGACCCGGATCATTTCTTTGTCCGGTTCCGGATTTATGAGGGCAACGCCGCTCTGGTGACCCCGGCAGGTGCAGCGGATTCCGGGGAGGTGGAGGACTATCTGGTGAAGGTTAAAACCGAAGGGGATCCGGTTCCGCCGGGTGCGGTGATATTCGGCACTAAATGGGAGGACCGGAACGGAGATAAAACCTGGGATGCGGCGGAACCGGTGCTGCCGGGATGGGAGATCTGGCTGGACGCCAATCAGAACGGCGTGGAAGACGCGGGTGATCAGTACGATGTCACCGACGCTTCAGGGGAGTTTGCGTTTTATGGTTTATCCGCGGGCCAGTACGTCGTGGCTGAAAAGATGCAGGCCGGCTGGACGCAGACCTGGCCGGGCGGATCAGGGGTGCACGTGGTGACTGCGGATCCATCGAAACCCAGCCTGGGGATCCTGTTCGGCAACCGGAGGACTGAATCCGGTACGGGCATCGGCGCGCTCAAATGGTCGCAGCCGCCGCTTTTCGATCCGATGAGCGAGGATACGGCCTTTTACGTGGGGTGGGGCGAGAACGCAGTCTATTCGGATTCCCTGCTCGCAGACGACTGGTTCTGCCATGATCCCAGGCCCGTGACCTCGATCCGCTGGTGGGGCTCCTATGCGGAGTGGGATTCCCTGGTCCCGCCGCCTGTGGCGCCCGGGCGCTTCCATATCGGCATCTGGACGGACGTCCCCGGGAATGAGGAGACTGAGTTCAGCCATCCCGGGGAAATGATCCGGGAGTGGATCGTTGACCGCAGCAATGTCCACGAAACGGCTGTGAAAAAGCATTTTTATCCGGAATCCATGGAGGACTCGGCCATGTGTTTCCGGTACCACTTCGCCATCCGGCAGGAGGACTGGTTCCATCAGGAAGGGGATTCCACGGTTTACTGGCTGTCCGTCGCCCCCGTGTATGAAACCGTCCCGGATTCGAATTTCTGGGGCTGGCTGACCCGCAGACACTATTTCAACGACGACGCGGTGCGCGTGCTGCATCCGGCCGAACCCCATCCGGGCGCGCTTTTTGAAATGGGATTTCCTTTCAGGGAGTTCATGGATCTGGCGTTTGAACTGGGAACCGATGAATACGAGAACATTTTCGATTTCGGAGATGCGCCGGACCTCGGTTACGGGACGACCCTGATCAGAAACGGCCCCCATCATCTCTTCGATCCCGGTGTTCATCTCGGGGAATGGGTCGATCCGGATACGGACGGCCAACCCGATGACGGCGCCCTCGGCGATGATGAGGACGGCGGCGCGGATGAGGACGGGATTACCTTCCTGAACGACCTGGTTCCTGGAGGGATGGCCGGCATTCAGGTCAGCGCCTCGACTGACGGCTTCCTGAACGCCTGGATTGATTTCAACCAGGACAGGCAGTGGACCGTGCCCGTTGAACGCATCTTCAGTGATTTTCCGTTGTCCGCCGGGACCAGTCTCCTGGAATTCCCGGTGCCCGGAAACGCTATAAGCGGAGGCACCCTGGCCCGCTTCCGCTTCAGCACCTGGCCCGGGATTCTGTTCCGCGGTTTCGCAGCAGACGGCGAGGTTGAGGATTACCGGGTGAGCATCGGAAAAACCGGCATGCAGCAACCGTCATCGCAAATCCCGGAAAAATACGATCTGTATCAGAATTATCCCAATCCTTTCAACCCGTGCACGCAGGTCTGTTTCGAAATCCCCGACAGAGGCAGGATCGAAGTGGCGGTGTACAACATGAAGGGCTCCAGGATCCGGACCCTGTTGTCCGGCATCGCGGAACCGGGAATGCATGCCGTCACCTGGGACGGCAGGGATCAAAACAGAAGACAGGTTCCGTCGGGTCTCTATTTCTGCAGAATGGAGGCGAAGGGATATCAGAAAACGATCAAGATGCTCTTTATGAAGTAGGCCCTGTGAAGGTCATCCGGCTCCGGAGAACATCCGGCCGGGGTGTTGGGGACCATTGTTCCAGGGCCGTATCACCCGGACGGCCCGCGGGATACGGGGACTGTATCCTCATGCGATTCTGTTCAGAAAGAATCACCGTGGGACTGAGCCGTGGGATCCTGACCCCGGGGTCCACCCCGGGGTTCGAAAACCCGGGCAGTGCTCTGAACGGAGCGCAAGGTCCTGTAGCGGGAAGGTTCTTGTTTCCCCGGGGACCATGGGAACACGGAGGGCGCCTTCGGCCGTTCTATTGAATCACAAGCATCTTGCGGCACAAACGCATCCCCGCGCTCTCCAGCCTGTAGAAATACACGCCGCTCCCCAATCCCTTCGCATTGAATGAAATTGAATGTCCTCCCGCAGGCATTTCCGCGTCGAGTAACTCCGCGATCAGGCGGCCCCTTACGTCGAAAACGGAAATCGTCACGCGGCCTTTCCGAGCCAGCGTAAACGGAATGACCGTGGACGGATTGAAAGGATTGGGATGATTTTGCGCAAGCGTGATTCCCGGCGGAAGCAGGGACTGCCTGCCGCCCACCCCGTTCGATCCCTCGAACCGGACTGCGAAGATGCCGTAATGCCCGCACATGAGATAAACCAGGCCGTTGTTCAGCCCCACGCCTTCGACACCGATTTCGTCTCCCGGATAAAAATATCCCGCAAGCACCGGCGTTGCCGGATCGGAAACATCCACAACGCGCAGGCCGGCCGATTCGTCAGCCAGAAAGACGAAGGGACCGTCCAGGGCGATCCCGTTGCATTCTCCATCTGTTTCAAAAATCCCTGTCTGTATGGGATCTGAGGGATCCGCTGCGTTGATGATCAGCAGGCCGTTTTCCTCATCCGCGAGATAGACCCGCGTCCCGCTTGCCGCGACATCGCGGCATCGGCCCGGCGTGTCAATAGAACCCGCCTTGACCGGACGCGCCGGATCCGACACGTCCACAACACACAGGCCTGCATCGTAATCTGCGACATAAGCATACGAACCCTGCACAGCCACGTCGTAGGCCTGGTTGTTGGTAAGGACATGCGCCGCTTCAACCGGATTGGCCGGATCCGAAACGTCCACGATGCACAAGCCGCTGTCCCCGTCCGCGACATAGACCCAATTGTCCTTTTTCGCAAGCGATTGCGCCAATCCCTTTGTGTTGTATGAGCCTTTCTCAACCGGATGAAACGGGTCGGAGACATCGAGGATCAACAGTCCGGTTCTGCCGACTGCAAGGTAAGCCGTACTGCCTTCCGTGATGATCCCGGAGCAATAAGTCGGCGTTGAAAACAGAACCGCCTCCCCGGGATGGGCCGGATCCTGGAAGTCGATGACCGCCATACCCGATCTTCCGGATGCTGCGAAGGCTGTTGAGGCGCTGAACATGATTCTGTTCGGCCAGCCATAGGCCCATTTGCCGATCTCCACCGGATTGGCCCGGTCGGATACGTTCAAGGCGGTCATATGGCCGTAATCCGTACTGATGATCAGGAGACTGTCTTCGACTTCCACATATTCGCAATTGCCTCCCGGGCGCAAGGTTTTTGTTGCAAGCGGATTGAGCGGATCCTGAACGTCATAGATCTTCGTGCCGTTGGACATGTTGGCCAAATATACATATCCGTCGCCGTAGGCGATGCCTTTGGCAGTGCTGCCCCCGCTCATTTGGCTGATTTCCTGAGGCTGCGTGGGATTGGACACATCGACGATATGCATACGGCCGCCCCCGTCCGCCAAATAGGCGGTCTGGCCGTTGACTGCGATCCCTTGGATTTCATATTCCATTTTCAAAGAATCGATCTCCAGAGGATGCGCCCGGTCTGTGATGTCCAGTATCTTCAGACCAAAATCATAATTGGCGACATATGCGTAATCGCCCTGTACCGCCACATCTTCCGCGCTGCTTTTCGTATTAAACGTCGAAACCTGCAGGGGGCTTCCAGGCGCTGAAACATCCAGGATGTCCAGGCCGGACGAATAGCATGCCAGATAAAGATAATGCCCGTCCAGAACGGCGTTGCCTACAAAATTTGCCACTTCAACCGAACCCGCAAGCACCGGATGACCGGGATCGGAATAATTGTAAATGTTCATGGTCTGGTCGTAACCGATCACATAGGCATGGGTCCCATCCACGGCGATCGCCACGATGGGCGATGGCTGAACCAGCTGCGCGCGATGAACGGGATGGCCGAAGTCGGTGAAATCCACAATGCCGGCATACAGCCCGTCCCCGTAAAAAGCCAGACGGTTTTTCAACGCCATTGCGTCGCACGGACCGTGCATCCAGCGCCCGGCCAAGGAGCAGTTCAAGCTGTCTGCCGCAGAAGCAGCCTGCGTCGAGGCCGTCAACAGGCAAAATGCGAAAAGAGTCGCGAAACGTCCTGCTGAATGCTTCATGGGACATCCCCTTTCTATATTCATATCAAAGCAACAAAAAAAACCCATTGCGGATTCTTTTTCCAGATTTGTCTGATCCCCACGGTCTCCGTGGTTATCAAATCAAAAATCACACCATCCCCTGCCCACAGGGGAATCGGTCTGCGCAGAAATTTACAAAAACTTCAAACTGTTTCTGGAAAACGAAAAATGTCAGACATGATTCTTTATATAAGTTATGAACTTTTCTCTAAAAAGGCAATATGCCGGATTTCTTCCGGGTCATTCTGATCCGGGTCAAACGGAGACCGGGGACAGCCAAAATCTCTGGTTCCCACAGGGACCGTGGGAACCAGAAGGCGGGATGATCAGGAAGAAAACCCCCTCGGGAAGCCGCATGTCCCGTTCCGGAAAGAAGATGGGACCCGGGACAGGCAGGAAATATCGGGAATACCGGCGGATTTGACCGAGCATGGGATTTTCGGAACCAAATCAGGATGCTGCCGTAGAAACGTGTTCTTACAACGATGCAGAGAACGAAAAAGGGAAAAGGAGATGCCATGAAAAAGCATTTTTTGTGGACTCTGGCCCGCGTCACGGCCTTTTCCGCGGCTCTTTTGCTGTTCCCGCCGCGGGCAGGGGCGCAGAGCGATTTTGACGCGGAGGTGCATTATGTCATCGATCAGGGGGATACGAACAGCTGCCGGGGCCTGGTGACGCTGCATTACAATCCAGGTCCGGAAGCCGCCTACCTGAGCATCGGCGCTTTGAACACGCTGAATCCCAACTTTTTTCAAATCATCGTGTCCAACAAGCTTCTCGCCCCAGCCCTGTACAGCGCGGTGCGCCAGAGTGTTTCGATCTGGTTCGACCTCGCCGCGCTCGGGGTTTTTTCTCCGAATGATATGCCTGTCCTGATGCTGTACATTCATCTGCTCTCCGTTCCGGGATGTTATCCTTTTCCGCCCTCGAGCCACGCAGACACCAAAACGGTGGAGATCGGGATACTCGATTACAATGCGCAGGGCGACCGTATTCTCCTGCCCGTGGAAGAACCGCCCGGCGCGCCGCCTGCCCCCGTCGCATGCCGGCCTTATGAACCGGTCAGCGAAGTCTATTACAGGGGCTGCGATGTGCCCAATTTCGATCTGGATGATTCGAAGCACCCGGATACGGCCTCCTATGCGGGAGACCTGAACGCCTGCGTTCCGACCGCAACCGCCAACAGCCTGCTCTGGATGGACAAGGAATACGGGACTTTTTACGGATTCCCCCCGGAACCGCACGCCCTGCTCGATACCCTGAGCCGGTACATGAAACGCGAGGCGAACAAAGGCACGTTTCACCGCAATTTCATCCGCGGAAAACTCGATTTTATCAACAGCCGCAGGCTGCCGCTTCGCGTCCGGTTTCAGTCCGTTAAAAGCCTGCTGGATACAAACATTGTCAGCAGCGACGGCGCCACATACGCATTGTGCGGGAACAAAGGCGACTACCCGGACTGGGAATTTCTGAAACAGGCCGTGAAAGAAGGCTGCGACGTGGAGATCAATTACCGGTCGTACAATGCTGCGAAGGACGTATGGTACGGCCACAGTGTGGTGGTGACGGGAGTCGAGGACTATCAGAAAAGCGGAAAGAAATTTCTGACCTTCAAGCATGATACCGATCAGAAAAAGGAGGGCGGAACGATACAGGAATCCGATACCGTGTTCGTCGATGATAAGGGAAGGCTGCGTTACGCGGGCCGGAAGATGGCGTACATCAAGGACATCGTTGCGGAATGTCCGGCCGAGCCGCTGCGGACGTCGGTGGAACGGAAGGGCGAGACGCCGGAAAGCCCGCGACTGCTCGGCGCCTATCCGAATCCGTTCAACTCCTCGGTGTCGGTGCGTGTGGACATGCGGGAGGGCGGCCGGGCGGATCTGGCCGTTTATGACGTGACGGGCCGCGAGGTCGCGAAACTGTGGGAGGGTCTGCTGGTACGCGGAGCGCGCCGGTTCACGTGGAATGGCGAGGGTCTGCCGGGAGGCGTGTATCTCTGCCGGCTCCGGACCGAGCACGGGGTCTCGGAGACCATCCGGCTGGTTCTCGAAAAGTGAGCCGGCACCGCCCGGCCCCGGGGATGCGGGCCACCGGAGACCCAGGAGACCCCCGGCCGATCGGATCAGCGGCAGTGGTCTTTTGCTGAAGACCGGCCGGATCAGGAATCGAGATGGGCATGGGGTCCGTTTCAAAATAGAATCAAATGACACCTTTGGTCTGATTCCCACGGTCTCCGTGGGAATCAGACCCTTTGACTCTTGACATTGAACGCAAAGCGTCATATCATTGATGATGATAAAATCTGTTCAATGTCAGGAAACCGGACAGCTCTCCAACCAATGCCGACGAAACTCTCAACCGCAGGAGCGGGGAATCCGCCATCTGCAGGGTGACAGACACCGATATCCGTTCGCCTGCCCGGCGGCCTGCACGGGAGCATGGTGTATCACACCTTTCCCGGCTCCTGCGGTCTCCACGTGGGCCGGTTGATCATCTTCCCTCTCCCAATCTCTTGCTTTTTACATCCGGATTCATTAGGTTCAGATAAATAATGAAACACCCATACCCTGCTGCCATTCACGCCGGTGCGGCTTGGCCCTTCAGGCACACAATGGCGGTTTCTGACTGCGGACAGGCATGGAGGGACGTTCATGAAAACCTGGAAGATCGATTACAAGGGGCACACGATCGAGGTCTGCAATTCCCTGTTCCGTGAAAAACTGACTGTGGATGGAGAAATTCAGGACGAACGATCCGGATTTAAATCAAAAAGTTGTTTGAAGGGAAGGATCAAGTCCGGTGACGGCGCCGGAGAGACCATCCAGGCGGAACTCAAAGGATTCCGGGCAGTGGGTTGTCTCGTTCTGATTCAGGATGTGGAGGTTTTCCGCTCATAAGCAGGACCTGCCGGTTCAGCGAACGGCATTTTGACTGTTTGCCGAAAAGACCGCGGAAACGGCGGAAACCTGTATGAGCGTGGATCGAAACCGGTCATGGAACAATCCCGGAGGCGCCGATCATGGCAAAAAAAATCATCCTCTTTGTCCTGGCAGCTGCGGCTGTTCTCTCCGCCCAGACGGATCCGAAATTTGAGGCCTATCTTGCCGGCGAACGGGCGAATCTGCCGGTCGAAGGGAGACTGCTGTACAACGCAGCCAACATCGGCGGTTATCGTTACGGCGGCGGCACCGGCGCGGTCAAAAAAACGGTCGATGCCGATTCGTCCCTGCCGTTCGGAAAAGCCGTGCAGCTTTACGTGAAACAAACCGGCGCCAATTCCTGGGAACCGCAGTTCCAGTCCCCGGCGAACACCGAACCGATCCGGGAAGGAGATGTCCTGTTTTATATTTTTTATATCCGGGGCCTGGAATCCTCCGACGCATCCGGGGACGGAAAGGGTTTCTTTTACATCCAGCGCAACACGTCGCCCTGGACCGGTCTCGGCAGCAGTTCCCTGGCTTTCAAGACATCCTGGCAGAAAAGATATGTCGCCGCGCAAGCACAAAACGATTTCGATGCCGGTACCGTTGAATTTACGGTGCATCTCGGTTATTTTGAACAGCGTGTCGAAATCGGCGGCATTCTTGCCTTCAATCTCGGTCAGGGGATAGACATGGACGATTTGCCCATCAATCCCCTGTATTGGGACGGCATGGAAGCGGACGCCCCGTGGCGCGCAGCGGCTGCTGCGCGCATCGAGAACCAGCGCAAGGGGAATCTCAGGGTGATTGTGGAGAACCGGAACGGCGAGCCTTTAAAAAACGCCTCTGTCCATGTCCGGATGAAGAATCATGCGTATGGATTCGGAACGTTTATCGCGAATCGGGTCCTGCAAAACAATGCAGACGCGCAGAAATACAAGGCCGAGCTGCTCAACCTGTTCAACCGAGCCACCACGCCGTTTTACATGGGAGACGGCGGCTGGGGATGGTATGCCTCAGAAGCCAACCGCGGGGAATACTGCAACATGGCCGGATGGCTGCAGGACCACGATATCCCAGCCAAAGGTCATGTGCTGATCTGGCCGGGCTGGACCTGGATGCCGCCGTTTTTCCGCGATTATCAGGACGATCCGGCAGGCATGCGCGCCGCCATTGACGAACATCTGGAGACGCTCGTGCCTGTCGGCGAAGAAAAGGGATTGGCCGAGTGGGATGTGGTCAACGAGCCGCACATCAATCACGACGTCATGGATATCTGCGGCGACGAGATCCTGATCGACTGGTACAAGCGGGTCCATGAACTGGACCCCGCGCCGCGCCTGATCCTCAATGAATACAACATCCTCATGGGCGGCGGGGACCCCGCTTTTCAGGCCGATTTTGAACGAACCATCGAATTGCTTCTGAACGGCGGCGCGCCGCTCGGCGGCCTGGGAATGCAGTGCCATTTCGACGAAAATCTGCCCGGCATTCCCCGTGTGCTGGAAATTTTGGACCGGTTTTCAAAATATGATCTGCCCATTCAGGTGACCGAAATGGACATCGACACGCGCGACGAGGAGGGGCAGGCCGGTTTTACGCGTGATTTTTTGACCGCCGTTTTCAGCCATCCGATGACCGACAAGATCGTCCTGTGGGGTTTTTGGGAAGGCGATCAATGGAAACCCAACGGCTCGATGATCCGCACCGACTGGTCGTATAAACCGAATTATCACGTATATCAAGACCTCGTTTTCAACCAATGGTGGACGGAAGAAACCGGTGCAACCGGCGGCAACGGCTTCTTCGAAACGCGCGGATTTCTGGGCGAATACGAAATCAGCGCCGGTTTCGAAGGGCATACGGTTACTGAAACGGCGACGCTGGCGCCGGACGGCTTGACTGTTGAAATAGAGATCCCGACATCCGCCACCGGCGCCGGGGACCGGCCTGCTCCGGCTGAGTTCGGGCTGCTGCCCAATTATCCCAACCCGTTCAATCCGGACACGACCATCCCCTTCCGGCTCGACCGTCCCGCCTGCGCGCGTCTGACCGTCTTTTCGCTCCAGGGCGAAGCAATCGCCGAATGGGTGACCCGCGATCTCGCGGCCGGAGAACATGAGGTTCAATGGCATGCGGCGGACCGTCCGAGCGGATTGTATCTGGCGCGTTTGCAGACCGGTGCTTTCTCCCGGACGATCAAAATGGTTCTGCAGAAGTGATGCATCACCCTTTTTGATTGTTTTCCATCCGGAGTCCGCATGAAAATGTACGTTTGAATCAGGGAATCGGCGCCGGCCGGCTTCGCCATATTGGCTGCGTCGCATGCATCCCTTGCGGCTTACCTCAGGTTCAAGGATTCCCCGGAGGTGAAGGACTGGCTGTCAGGCCCGTTCTACAAGGTCGTGTGCAAGGTTTCGGATGAGGAGTTCGACAAGGCAAAATCGATCGAAGATCATGTGTGGTGACGGAGTCCGGATGGGGAGGCCGGGAGATCGCGGTGGCATTGAAGCTCCCTGGCAGTGAGCTGCCGGGGAATCTTCGATCTGTAAAGAAAAAGACATTTG
>JAFGEX010000205.1 GCA_016931355.1 bacterium | reverse complement strand
TTGAACGCCGCCTGGGCAGGGGCAGGCTGTCCGCTGCCGGGCATATCCTGACGCGCACCCTCGGGCTTCTGGTCATCGGTGTATTCATGGTGAACACAGAGAACATCTCAGCGAAGGGATTATTGGATCCGGGACTCTGGCAGCTCCTCCTGTACGCGGCCGTGTGCCTGATCTGGATTTCGTCTTCAAAGGACAGGCGTATCCGGGTGTGGATCAGGAGGGCTTTGGGCGCTGTGATGCTGATCGTACTCGCCTTCCTATACCGCGGCGAGCCTGATCTGACCGGCATGAAGACGCAATGGTGGGGCATACTCGGGCTGATCGGATGGGCGTATCTCGTCACCGCGCTGCTCTATCTGATGCTGCGGAAGAACACGCTCGGTTTTGCCACTGCGGTTAGCCTGCTGTACTGTGTGTATGCAGCGGATGCGGCCGGATTTTTCGGATTTCTGGGATCCTTCAACAACTTCATTTCCATCGGTTCGATGCTGGGTTCGCATGCGGCAGTTACGGCATCCGGCGCCCTTTTAGGGATCGTCCTCTTTCAGCCGGAGAGGACGCATGGCTCCCGAATCCGAACCATTCTGAAATTTGCCGGCGTACTGGCAGCCGCGGCCGTGCTGCTCCATTCGTTGAACGGCGTGCACCGGATTTTCATCTACAACAAGAACGCAGCCACGCCGCCCTGGTGCCTGCTGAGCTCCGCATGGACCGCCCTGATTTTCGCGATCCTCTACTTCCTCACGGATGCGAAAGGCCTCCGTTTCGGCACGCGGATGCTTGCGTCCGCCGGACAGAATGCGCTGTTTGCCTTCATCCTGGGGCCCGTCCTGTATATTCTCCTGGGATGGCTGCCTTTTTCAATCGGCGGGAAGCATTTTTATTGGGGTTGGCTCGGGGATTTCCCCGCGGGCCTGTTCCGTTCACTTGTCTTTGCGGTTCTGGCTGCAGCCCTGACTGCCTGGCTTCAGCGCAGGGGCCGCGCGTTGAGGTTGTGAAAATGAAAACAAAAATGATCCTGGTCCTGACCGCACTCCTGTTGTCATCCTGCGCAGTCCTGCACCGCGCTCCCAAAACGAAAGCCGGGGAACCCTGGGTTGCGCTGCATCTCCTGGGGTTTTACTCGGATTCCACATTGATCGTCCTCGAAAAGCAGATCCCGCAGCTTTCGGCAGCAGGGATCAACACGCTCGTTCTGGAAGTGGATTATCATTTCACCTATCAGTCGCATCCCGAGCTCAGGCAGACGGCCAACACCATCACAAAGGCAGGCGCCGGGCGCCTGGTGCGTGCGTGCCGCGAAAGGGGAATCCGGCTTATCCCGCAGTTCCAATGCCTGGGCCATCAATCCTGGGCAAAGGAGACCTACGCGCTGCTCACGCAATATCCCGAACTCGACATCACACCCGGCGCTTTCCCCGATAATGAGGGGCTTTACTGCCGGGAATGGGATCCCATGAATCCCCGTGTGAATGAAATTGTTTTTCCCCTGCTGGATGAACTGACCGGCGCCTTCGACTCCGATTACCTGCATGTGGGCATGGATGAGGTCTTTCTGATCGGAAATGAAAAATCCCCTTCGACAAAAGGACTGGATCCGGCCGTGGTTTTCGCCAAGGTCGTGAATGAGCTTCACGGCCATCTCGGTCAAAAAGGCGTGACCCTGCTCATGTGGGGAGACCGTTTCATCGACGCGACTGTTCATGATTACGGGGAATGGGAAGCGTCCATGAACGGAACCGCACCGGCCGTGGATCTCGTTCCGAAGGACATCATCATCTGCGACTGGCATTACGAACCCAGGGAATCCTATCCCTCGGTTCCGATGTTTCTGGAAAAAGGCTTCCGGGTTCTCCCGGCAAGCTGGAGGAATGTGGACGCAAGCCGGGCCCTCATCAAATACAGCCTCGGTTTGAAGAATCCGGCCATGCTCGGCCATTTGTTCACACGATGGAGCTCGGCAAGCGACAGCCTGGCCTGGTTTCCGCCCATCGTCAGGAACGCGCCGCTGCTGCGCAAAGGGCGTTGACCGAGGCTCCCCGCTAGCGGTCTGCCGGGGGATTTTCGATTCGTTGAAAACGGACACGCATTTTTTGACGGCCCATCCTCTTGTGGACAGCGGGTTAAAATCCCGGTTTCGGTTTTGAAAACTGCCACGCACATTGAAACTGCGTGGCCGTTGTGCTGCGGCTGCTCAGACCGGGTCATCACCGGATGGAATCACCAGGCTGCCGGCCGTCCTCTGATGGACAACGGTCGAGGACCCCAGAATCATCAGGATTATCCGAACCCCGGACGCATGGGGATGAACGCCCCCGGGTGATGAACCGCGGACCGTTCAGGGTCAAACGACGCTTCCGGCATAGCGCTTTCATCTTTCGGAGTTCAACATGCGAATCACCATCACCACGCCTGCGCTTCTTTTTCCCGCCATATCCCTTTTGTTTCTGGCCTACTCCAACCGTTTTCACGCATTGGCGTCCCTGTTGAGGGATCTGCATGCGCGGTACAAGAGCAAGCCTGATCCAGGGATCTGCAGTCAGATGAAGAACCTTCAGTATCGCATCGGATTGATCAAATACATGCAGCTTTTCGGAGTGGCGGCCTTTTTCCTCTGCGTCCTGAGCATGCTGGTTCTTTTTCTGGGCCAGGTCACGGCCGGGGAGATCGTATTCGGCCTGAGCCTGGTTCTGCTGCTCCTGTCCCTCGGGATTGCCATGCGCGAGCTGCAGGTTTCCGTGAACGCATTGAATCTGCAGACGCGGGATACGCTCGGGGAGGAGTAAAAGGGACTGAAAGGGCAGGGGCGCCGTCCTGCTGCAACCGGCCCATCCTGTTCTAAAAGACTGTAAGGCCGGATTGAAGACCCCGGCAGTGAGCTGCCGGACAATCTTCGATTGGTTGGGAAAAAGACGTTGGGATGCGCTCGCTTGATCCGGTCGCGCTGAACATCCTTCATTCACCGGACCAGGCAGATCTTCCGCGTTGCCTGGAAATGGCCTGTGCCGCTTTTCACGGAAATCCTGCAGAGATAGATGCCGCTGTTCACCCTCACATTCCTGTGATCCGTCCCGTCCCACACAACTTCGTTCATGCCTGCCGCCGCTTCCCCGTGTAAAAGATCTCGGACCCACCGGCCTGCAGCGTTGAACACGCTCAGGCGGATTCTGCCGGCTTGCGGCAGGGTGTATCGTATCGTGGTGCAGGGATTGAACGGATTGGGATGATTTGGGTCCAGGGCGAATTTCACCGGCTGTGCATCCGTTTCCCGGATTCCGGTCACGCATCCGTGCAGATATTCCATGATCGCGCGGTATTTGGGAGCCGGGATGAGCGAAGTGTCCTGGGTGATGGATTCCAGCATGCCCCAGCTGCCGTAACGGGCGCTGAGATCGGTCACAAAGGAAAAGTGCATGAAGAGGGATGGTTCGGCTTCATTGGCCAGCGTCTCCAGAGAATCGAGCCATGAAACATAGAGCCGGTACATGGCGGGATCACGCTGTAAATCGAGAAGCGCCCGGGCATAGGCCGGCTCCTCGCCGAAGGGATGCGGCGTGATATGCTGACCCCCTTCATAATACAGCATGGGGATGCCCAGTCTGTCCGCGATGCCTTGCTTCTGCTTCCGAAGATGGAACAGTTCATTCTCCCGGCGGCCTTTCTCGACCGAGTACAATAAATCCGAAACAGAGGCGGATGCGCCCAGGATGTCCAGAGCCGCATCTCCTTCTTCGGGCAGGCCGAAATAGGCTGCAGGCGCAAAAGCGTCGAAACTGCCTGGCCGCATGTTGAAGACAATGCGGTTGCTCACATCCTGCCAGGCTGCCTGAACGCCCACCACGCGTACCAGCCTTTCCATTTGGCCGCCGAAGACCGAGGTCCAGATGTCCATGCAGTTCTGAATGTACGGCACGATTCCTTCAGGCCAATCCATTCCCCTGCCCAGGCAGCCGAAGGTGTACAGCCATTGCGTCTGGCCGAACATCCAGTTCCAGATTTCGTTGCTGTACTCCACATAGATCTTCAAATGTGTCTGCAGGTTGTCCCTGACCAGGGCGGCCATTTCCGATATATACCCGTCGCTCGCCTGATGCGGCACGCAGATCCACATGTCGGCCTGCAGGCGGTTGCAGACGTCTATCATGGCTTCATACGGGACGCCCCTGTTCGTGCTCCAGGTGAAATAGGACGGCCGGGCGCGTCTGGACCACGGGATTTTGACGGTATCGTCCGGCGAATCGTAGCAGAGCCAGGGCTGATCCTCGCCCCAGTTGTTGGTGCGCCCCCAGTCCATGAATCGGATGGCATTGAAATCCGCGATTCTGTCCAGCCACGGGCGGTAATAAGGATCCTGCCGGTAGGTTGATTCCGTACCCGGCATGAGCAGGCGCATGTTTCGCGCAGGATCCGCCGGATTGGAACGGAACAACCGGAGTTCAAGCAATCCCGGATTTTCCGGATCCGGTCCGGGCCGGACGCGGACCCGGATTCGCCCGGGGCCGGTTTCGAGCACTTCCGCGTTTCCTTCAAACTGAAAATCCCCGTCTCCCTCATAGAGGAATACATAATCGCCTTCCGGATAAGCCAGGAGGCTGTACCATCCGGTGAACACGATCTGCTCGTCTTCCGCGCCCTGTACGGCGAGCGGGACCTCCAGCGGATAACCGTTTTCATCCATGGCGAAGCTGTCTATGAATCCCGTGTTCCAATGATTTTCGCCGCCTTCGATCCATCTTTTATTTTTGGTCATCCACGGCCTGGCGTATTTCATGATGTCCACAAACGGCAGCTCGGTGCCCCAGTCGGTGATGCCGGACAGGTTCATGCCGATGCGCAGCCTGCAATCACGGGGCTCTGCAATGCCGGACAAAAGGAAGATAAAAAGAAGGATTAAAAGAAGTACTTTTTTCATTATGATTTCAGATTCTCCGATGCCTTGAACCTCACTGTGAAGCGGGTGCCGTTCTTCCGCTCGATCCTCAATGTCCCTTCCAGCTGCTGGACCAGCACATCGATCAGGGTCAAGCCCAGAGACTTCGATTTGTCCAATTCAGCTTCCGGCGGCAGTCCGACGCCGTCGTCCATCACGCTCATTTCGTAAAACCCGTCCGGCCTTTTCATGAACCGGACGGACAGCGTCCCCGGCCTTTCGTCCGGGAAGCCGTGCTTGATGGCATTGGTCACCATTTCGTTCAGGATCAGGCCGCAGGGAATGGCGGTGTCGATGCCCAGGGGGATGCTTTCCACCTTCAACCGGACGGCGATCCGGTTGCTCACACCGAAGGAAATGATGGAATCCTTCACCAGGATCTGCGCGTAGCCGCTGAAGTCGATGCTGTCCAGGCGTTCGGTGTGATACAGGCGGTCATGAATCATCGCCATGGATTGGATGCGCCGGTTGCAGTCCTGCAGCGTACGCCGGATATTCGGATCCTTTGATCTCACCTGTTCGAGATTCAAAAGGCTTGAGATGATCTGCAGATTGTTTTTCACCCGGTGATGGATTTCCCTGAGCAGGACCTCTTTTTCATGAAGGTCCTGCTGTATCCGGGCTTCGGAAATTTTATGCGGTGTGATGTCAATGACGGACCCCTGTACCGCAGGGCCGGATCCGTACCGGATGATGCCGGTCATGATTTCGAGATCCACCGCTGTCCCGTCTGCGCGGATGCCCCTGGTTTCGAAGCCGCCGTGCATCCGGCCGGCTGTTTCATCAAGCCCGATGTTCCTTCCGGAATCGCCTGCGGAGGGGATCAGTTTTTCCACCGGGAATCCCGTCACATCGGAAGACCGGGGGTAGCCGAAAAGGGCTGCAAAACGTTCGTTGCAGAAACGGATGATGCGGTCCTGCGAAATGAATATGCCGACCTGCAAATGGTTGACCAGGTCCCTGTATTTTTTCTCGGAAATTTCACAGGCATCCTTGAGAATCGCGCTTTCCACCACCGCCCTCGACAGCGTCCTGGCCATCAGGAGCACAACGGCCATGTAGGCGAATTCAATGGTGTAAAGGAAGGAATAGATCCCTGAATGAACCAAAGCGTCGTTGACCAGACCGATGCAGAAGAGGGTGTTGGAATAGAAAAGGGGCGTGCTTTTGGTTTTATCCTGTGCGGCCTGCCGGATGTTCAGGGCGTAAACATAGAAGAAAACCACGAGACCCATGATGCCGAGGAATTCCGTGTAGAGTCCGGGGACCACCTCATGATAGATCATTTCCAGACCCATGGGCAGTGGGATGCGTTTGACTGCAGGCCGATCGGGATGCCAGATGAGGGGCGTGTTGATGAATTCGACAAGCAGGGCGGAGACACAGAAGAAAATCATGAACAGGTTTCGCCATCTTTTGGAAAGGAGGCCCACGTAATCCGTGATGAACCAGGTGTAAACCGCACCGGTCAGAGAAAGCACGGCGACCTGGCTTTTCTGCCAGCGGAAACCATCCACCGTGGAAGCCGTGTTGTACGCTCCGATGCACATGATGTCGTAGAACCCCATGGTGAAGCAGGTGATCGCAAAGGACAGATCTTCAGGATGAGTGTGACGTCGCTTGAAATAGAGGAACAGGTGGTAAAATCCCACATAGAAGGTCACGGCAGCCATGCAGACGACAGGAAGGGAGACGAAGCGCATCGGTCGCTCCTGGAGATGGAACGGACGCCATTCATCATTTAATGAATGCTGGATTATAATATACATGAAGAATTATATAAATACAAGAGAAAAACTTGATGATGGATGCTTTTCCGCTCTTGCGGTCGTGAATACGATTGAATCTGGCTGCGAGGCATTCCCCTGAATTTGCGGTGGTGAAAGTAAGCGGATCCAAAAATCTTCTTCTTTACAGATCGAAGATTCCCCGCCGCGCGCTGCCGGGGAGCTTCAATGGGTTGGCGAGCGCCTTCCCCTGAACTTGCCTTGGTGAATGCGCCGGGCCTTGTCCCGGCGCCTGCCCCGGGCTTTGACCCGGGGTAAGCGAGAGAATACGAACACATTTGTTCCTTAAAGAATGAAGATTCCCGGCAGTGAACTGCCGGGGAGCCTTAATCAATCTCAGCTTGCCTTTTAATCCCGATTCAAGTATCTTTTCATGGAGAAGGACCAGCTTTTCTCTGGCGTACGCATTCCGTAATACATCTGCAGATATTGAAGTCTTTCAGCTCAACAGGCAGTGAAGGAGCCGATCATGTCCATCCGTCGTCAAAATTCCGGAGAGAATGGCGTCCGTAAGGGTTTCTGCAGGCCATCCCTGCGGATTCTGATTCTGCCGTGCATTCTGGTTGCGTTCCGGACCTGTGCGCAGGTTGAAACAGGAGGATCTTACGTCTCTTTCAAAAAGAGCAGGGGCGGTTTCACCCTGTCCGCCCGGGGACGTCCCGCTACATGGGTCTTTGACGCAGCAGAGGATCCGGGCGTTCAGCGGGCCTTGAAAACCCTGATGGCGGACATCGCTCGAGTCGCGGACTCGGAACCGGCGCTCTCGACGGACGGCCTGCCCGCATCCGGACATATTGTTCTGGCCGGGACGGTCGGGAAAAGCCGGGTTCTGGACGGATTCATACGCGAAAATGGAATCGACGTTTCGGATCTCGAAGGCCGCAGGGAGAAATTCTTCATCCAGGTTGTTGAGAAACCCGTATCCGGGCCTGAGCGCGCGCTGATCATTGCCGGCAGCGACAAACGCGGCACGATATACGGGCTTTACGATATGGCTGAAGAGATTGGTGTGTCGCCCTGGAACTGGTGGGCGGATGTCCCGGTAGAAAAGCATCGCAGCCTGTATGTGAAGCCCGGACGTCATACACTTGGCGAACCGGCTGTGCGCTACAGGGGCATTTTCATCAACGACGAGGCCCCAGTGCTCTCCGGCTGGGCCCATGAAAAGTTCGGCGGCTTCAACCATCTTTTCTATGAGAAGGTCTTCGAGCTGATCCTGCGCCTGAAGGGCAATTTCCTGTGGCCCGCCATGTGGGGCAGGGCGTTCTATGCGGACGACACGCTGAATCCGAAACTGGCGGACGAATACGGAATCGTGATCGGCACGTCCCATCATGAGCCCATGATGCGCGCGCATGACGAATGGAGGCGTTTCGGAAAAGGGGAATGGAATTACGATCACAACGAAGAAACCCTCAGGGGCTTTTGGGAACAGGGCATCCGGCGCATGGGCTCGTATGAAAGCATCGTTACGCTCGGCATGCGGGGAGACGGTGACATGCCCATGACCGAGGAGAGCAACATCGCATTGCTGGAGCGGATCGTGAGGGACCAGCGGGGCATCCTGGAAAAGGTCACGGGCAGGGATCACGCGGAGATCCCCCAGGTCTGGGCGCTATACAAGGAAGTGCAGGATTACTACGACAAGGGCATGCGGGTCCCGGACGATGTCACGCTTCTTCTCTGCGACGACAACTGGGGCAATGTCCGGAAACTGCCTGATCCGGAGGAGCCACCCAGAGCCGGGGGCTACGGCATGTACTATCATTTCGATTTCGTGGGAGGGCCGCGGAATTACAAATGGGTGAACACCAATCAGATATCCCGCATCTGGGAGCAGATGCATCTGACATACGAACACGGGGTGGACCGCATCTGGATCGTGAACGTGGGAGACATCAAGCCCATGGAACTGCCGATTTCGTTCTTCCTGGACATGGCCTGGGATCCGGACCGGTGGACGCCGGACAATCTTCCTGAATACACCCGGCAATGGGCGGAGCAGCAGTTCGGCGTGATCCACGCGCCTGGGATCGCATCCATTCTGAACGGATATACGCGGTTCAACAGCCGCCGCAAGCCTGAAATGCTGGGTCCGGACTTCTACAGCCTAGTGAATTACCGCGAGGCGGAAACCGTTGTCTCTGAATACAATAAACTGGCCGGGGATGCGGAACGCATCTTCCGCAGTTTGCCTGCACCGTATCAAGACGCCTTTTACCAACTCGTCCTGTATCCTGTCGCGGCCAGCGCCAACTTGAACGACCTGTGGATCACGGTGGGGAAAAATCGTTATGATGCCCTGCAGGGCAGGGCCGCAACCAATGATCTTGCGGAAAGGGCGAGGCGCCTGTTCGCCAAAGATGCCGAGCTGTCCGATTATGTGAACAGGACGCTGGCAGGCGGCAAGTGGAGCCACATGGCGGATCAGACCCATATCAGCTATACCTACTGGCAGCAGCCGGAGAAGGATGTGATGCCTGAAGTCCGGGAGATCGAAATTCCGGCGGTTCAGGATATGGGTGTGGCCATAGAGGGATCGGAGGCCTGGTGGCCCTCAGACACGGCGGAGGCGGTTCTCCCTGAAATGGACGTATTCAGCAAGCCCTCCAGGTATGTGGAGATTTTCAACCGCGGGAGCCTCCCGTTTGATTTCTCCATCAAACCGGAAGAGCCCTGGATAAGGGTTTCTCCGGACAAAGGTAAAATCAACGAGCAGGAAAGAATCTGGATTTCCGTGAACTGGAAAAAGGCGCCGCGCGGCAACACCCGCGTACCGGTTGTGATTTCCGGCCCTGCCGGGAGCAGCGTGACGGTCCATGCAGCGGTACGGAATCCGGACGTGCGGGATTACAGGCGGTTCGCCGGTTTCATCGAGGGGGACGGCGTTGTTTCCATGGAGGCGCATCATTATTCAGCAGCAGTGGAGTCGGATTCCATACGCTGGGTGTGCATACCCGAATTCGGCCGAACCTCCGCGGGCATGACGCCCTTCCCGGTCACAGCCCCTGCCCGGGTGCTGACGGAAAACAGCCCCTGTCTGGAATATGAGATGCTCCTCTTTGACAAAGGGACCGTGGAGGTTCATGCATATTTCTCTCCCACGCAGAATTTCAAGGCAGGAAAAGGCCTGCGCTACGCCGTATCCTTTGATGAAGAAGATCCGCAGACCGTGAACATCCATGCGAACGACACGATTCCGGACTGGAAATACCCGCCATTCTGGAATCAGGCTGTGGGCGACAACATCAAGAAAATGGTCACGCAGCATGTCCTGTCTGAGCCCGGGACCCATATCCTGAAATTCTGGATGATCGACACAGGCATTGTGCTTCAGAAGCTGGTGGTGGACGCAGGCGGGTTAAGGCCCAGCTATCTCGGACCGCCGGAGAGTTA
>JAFGEX010000204.1 GCA_016931355.1 bacterium | reverse complement strand
TTTTTGCGGAAAAAGATCCGTCATGAACTTGAAAGCGAAAATTGATTCCGGCCGTTTCGTCGTCACTGCGGAAATAGGACCTCCCATCGGGGCGGGAGCGGAATCCCTGATGAAGAAAGCCGCTCATTTCAGGGATATCGATGCGGTCAATATCACGGACAACCAGACCGCGATCGTCCGCATGTCGAGCATCGCCAGCGCCCGGATCCTGCTGGAACAGGGCGTGGAACCCGTGATTCAGGTCACGTGCCGGGACAGGAACCGGATCGCCATTCAGAGCGATCTGCTGGGGGCCTATGCCCTTGGGATACAAAATGTCCTGTGCCTGACCGGCGATTACCAGACTTTCGGCAATCATCCGGAAAGCCGGGGCGTTTTCGATTTGGACTCCATCCAGCTTCTGGCTGCGGTGAAAGGGATGAACGGGGGGCGTTTGATGAGCGGAGAGGAGATCAAGGACCCTCCCCGGTTTTTAATCGGCGCTGCTGCGAATCCGTTCGCGGAACCTTTTGAATTCAGGATCACCCGGTTGGGCAAAAAGATAAAGGCCGGAGCCGGCTTCATCCAGACGCAGCCGGTTTTCGACACCGGTCATTTCCGAAGATGGATGGAAGGCGTGCGCAGCCGGGGATTCCACAGGAAGGCGGCCATCCTTGCAGGAATCATGCCTGTCAGATCCGCCAGGGCTCTGGTGCACATGCAGAAGGAAGTGCCCGGGATGCGCATCCCCGCTGCGCTTTTCGAGCGGATGGAAAAAGCCGCTGACCCCAAGGAAGAGGGGATTCGTATCGCGGTCGAGGCCATCCGGGATCTTCGCGGCGAAGAGGGGCTTGCCGGATTCCACCTGATGCCGCTCATGTGGGAGAGCATCACGCCGAGGCTTGTCCGGGAATCCGGATTGCTTTCACGTTGAGGATAGTTCAAAATGGACCGGAAAACATTCAGGGAGTGGATCGAAGCCGAAATCCGGATATTGGACGGGGCCATGGGAACCCTTCTTTTACCGAAATTGCCTCCGGGCGCTTCCATCGAGCGGATCAATCTGGACAATCCGGACATCGTGCGTTCCGTGTACGGCTCTTACGTCGATGCGGGAGCGGATGTGATTTCAACCAATACCTTCGGTGCCAACAGGATCAAACTGGAGGAATTCGGCCTCGCGGGAAATGTTCGTGAAATCAATGAAAAGGCTGCCCGGCTGGCTAAATCCGCCGCCGGGGGAAAGGCCTGGGTTGCTGGAACCATGGGCCCTTCCGGTAAACTGGTTGAGCCTCTGGGGCCCATGACTTTCAATGGCATTTATGAAAGCTTCCGGGAGCAGGCGGTGGCGCTCGCTCAGGGAGGCGCGGATATGCTGCTGCTCGAAACCTTCTCCGACCTCCGCGAGATCAAGGCTGCGGTCATGGCAGCCCGGGACAACACAGGACTTCCCGTCCTGGCATCCATGACCTTCGGCGAGGATTTTCTCACCTTCACCGGCACAGATCCGTCCACGGCCGCCAATGTGCTGGCCTCTCTGGGGGTGGATGCGGTCGGGATCAACTGCTCCACAGGGCCCGGCCCCATGCTCGAAGTGCTGGGCCGTTATCTTCTGGTCACGGACAAACCCCTGTTTCTGGAACCGAATGCCGGCCTGCCGCGCTGGGAGGACAGGACGGTCGCATTCCAGGTTTCGCCGGATGAAATGGCCTTCTATGCGGAAAAATTCGCCGGATTGGGGGCGAACCTGATCGGAACCTGCTGCGGCAGCACGCCTCTTTACACTGCGGCCCTGGTTAAAAGGCTGAAAGGCAAAAGACCGGTTTCGAGAAAAACAGCATCCTGCCTCCGGTTGTCCAGCCGCGTCAGAACCGTGGAGATCGGCCGGGGCCTGCCGTTCTGCATCATCGGCGAACGCATCAATCCAACCAATCGGGAGGATCTGACCGAGGAAATCCGCTCCGGCAGGCTTGGCCTGCTCCTGCAGGAAGCCCAGAGCCAGGCCGAGGAAGGAGCCCGCGTTCTCGACGTCAACATCGGCGTGCCGGGCATAGACGAGCCTGCCATGATGAAGAAAGCGGTTCAGGGCATTGAAAACGTGACGCCGGCCCCCCTTTGCATCGATCATGTCCATCCGGCCGTGATCGAGGCGGCCCTGATGGAATGCGCCGGCAAGCCCCTGCTGAATTCGGTCAACGGCGATGAAAAGAGCCGAAGGGCTCTTTTAGCCCTGGCCGCCAAATACGGCGCGGGCGTCCTCTGCCTGGCAGTCAATGAGTTGGGTATCCCCAGAACCGCGGAGGAACGCGTCTCCGTGCTGAAGTCCATTGTCACCCACGCGGAAAAGGCCGGCATAGACAGGCGCGACCTGATATGCGACTGCCTGACCCTGACTGTTTCCGCGGAGCAGAAACGGGCGGAGGAAACCCTCAGGGCCATGCGTATGGTCAAGGAGGATATGGGGCTTCCGGCTGTGCTCGGTGTTTCGAACATATCCTACGGTCTGCCCGAACGGAGCCTCGTCAATTCCGTTTTCCTTTCCATGGCCATGGCCTCCGGGCTCGATGCGGCCATCATGAATCCGGGAGACGCCCGCATGAAGGAGACGGTGCGGGCCGCTTCCGTACTGACCGTACGGGACAGGGACTCCCGTGAGTTTGTCAGAAGCCACCTGTCGAAGAAGAAATCTCAAAAGGCGGGGGATGCTGTTCCGGCTCAGACGATCGAATCGGGCATTTACCATTCCGTTCTGCAGGGCAACCGCGACGAGATCGGCGGCATGGTCCGGAAGGCCCTCGATTCGGGGAAATCGCCCCTGGAAATCAACGAGCGAATGCTGGTGCCTGCAATAGAGGAAGTGGGCCGGCGGTACGAGGCAAGGGAGATTTATCTGCCCCAGATGATTCTGGCGGCGGAGACCATGCAGAAGGGATTCGAAATTCTGGAACCCCTGTTTCAAAAGGATCATTTAATCCAAAAAGGGGTCATTCTTTTGTGCACCGTGCGCGGCGACGTGCATGACATCGGCAAGAATATTGTCGCCCTGTTCCTTAAAAATCAGGGGTATCACGTGATTGACCTGGGCAAGGATGTCCCGGCCGGAAGAATCGTCGAAGCAGCCCTGGCTGAAAAAGCGGATGTGGTCGGACTCAGCGCGCTGATGACCACGACCATGACCGAAATGCCGGTTGTGATCGATGCGATCCGGAAATCAGGCTCCGGGTCGAAAGTGATTGTCGGGGGTGCTGTGGTCAACAAGCGGTTTGCGGATGAAATCGGCGCGGACGGATATGCCAGGGACGGTGTGGGCGCTGTGGACCTGATCAAGGCTCTGACAGCCGTTCAGGCCGGGGTATCATCCCAAGATTGACAAGCGAGGCTTACCATGACCTGTTTCGCCATTCAAACAAACCGGTTGCGCAAGGTCTATCAGGGGGAACTGGGCCAGAAGGATTACGTGGGTCTGGAAGGCCTGGACCTTGAAATCCCGGCCGGTGAGGTATTTGCTTTTCTGGGACCGAACGGAGCGGGCAAGACCACCACGATCAAGGTGCTGATGCGTCTTTTGAGGCCGTCGTCCGGGTCCGTGATGATCAACGGCGTTTCCAATACGCAGCACCAATCCATGGAGCGCGTGGGCTATCTTTCCGAACAACCCAACATCTACGGATATCTGACGGCGCGGGAATTCCTGGATTTCATCGGAAAGCTTTTCGGACTCGCTCCGTCCGTGCGCAGGAAACGGATAGACGGCCTGATCGGGCTCGTGGGTCTGAAAGACCGAGACCGGACACTGATTCGCGGATTTTCGCGGGGCATGACCCAGCGTCTGGGGATGGCCCAGGCCCTGATGAACGAACCGGACATCCTCATCCTGGACGAACCGCTATCCAATCTCGATCCCGTGGGCCGCAAGGATATGCGGGACATCATCCTCAGCCTGAAGGCGCAAAAGAAAACGCTTTTTTTCAGTTCCCATATCCTGCACGACGCGGAAATCGTGGCCGACAGGGTCGGCATCCTCGATCACGGCAGACTCGTCCAGACCGGAACCATGCAGGAATTGATGGGATCCGGTTTGAAAACCATCGAGATCATCTACAGCATCCCGGAAGCCGGGGAATCCGTCCTAGGGCTGAGCAGGGAGCGGATCGTGCGGCAGGGCGACAGGACCCTGACCTGGACGGAGAATATGGAATCAGCGCAGGAGATTTTGGGAAAACTCCTGAAAAATGGGGGAAAGGTGTTCTCCGTCACGCCGCAGCGCCAAAGCCTCGAAGACCTGTTCATTTCAAGGATCAGGGGGTGAAGCATGAAATGGCCGGCCATTGCATCCCTAACCTACAAGGAAACCATTCGCAACCGGATTCTGATCAATATTCTGCTCTTTGCCGTGGCCTTGATCGCCCTGTCTCTGATCATCGGGGACTGGTCTCTGGGCGAGCAGGCGAAGGTGATCAAGGACTTCGGCCTTTCCGCCATGTCCCTTTTCGGACTGCTCATCGCCCTTTTCATCGGCATTCGCCTGATGGTCCAGGAACTCGAGCAGAGAACCATTTACCTGGTGGCGTCCAAACCTGTGCGCAGATGGGAAATTCTGTTTGGAAAGTTTGCGGGCCTGTCCCTGACCCTGCTGCTAAACGTGATTCTGATGCTGCTGGCGCTCTGGGCTGTGGACTGGATCATCGAAAAGCGGATCGATTTTGAACTGGCGGCTGCGGTTGTGCTGATCTATGTGGAGATTCTTTTAATCGTCGCATTCGCTCTTTTCTTCTCCTCCCTGATGTCCCCCACGCTTGCGGCAGTGGCCACCCTGGCTGTTTTCATCGCCGGGCACCTGTCGCCGATTTTGAGGGACTACGTCCAGCTCCACCCGGGCAGTGGTTTGAAAAAACTGTACCTGGCGATCTATTACATCATACCGAATCTTGAGAATCTCAACCTCAAGATGGCGGTCGTCGAACATCTCGAGCGGCCTCCGCATGCGGTCGGGATGGGTATTTTATACGGTCTTCTGTACCTTTCCTTTGTTCTGACTGCAACCTGCATGATTTTCGAAAAGAAGGATTTAAAATAGGGGCGCAGACATGGCCGGCCTGCTCCGGAAAAGTTGCGGTGCCGCTTTGCTGGCGGCGCTTGCCTTGAGCATTCACATTAGTCAGAAGAACCTGGATTCCGGGCGACGTATTGAATTTATAAACCGGTCCGCGGTCTTTCTTCCACGGGGCAATGTGCTGAGGGCTCTTTCCATGGGTTACCGGGGCATCGTTGCGGACTGGCTTTGGATCAAATCCGTCCTGTATTTCGGCAGGCGCGTGATGGATGCGGACAATCCGTATTACCTCTACGCTTTGTATGAAGGCGACCAGGAAAAAATTCAGGCTGCGAGGGAGCATCACGAAGCCTCTCACAAGCACGGGCAGGCTCATTCGGCCGGTCCGCACGGCCATGTGCATGATCACGAGCATATCGAACGGGAAAAGGCCTATCTCTCAAGCCTGAAGAGACCGGAAATGGACCGGACGGTCCCTGTACCTCCGGATTCCGTTTTTCTGCTGGACGAAAACCTGAAGCATTCGCTTTTCCGGTTTAAGAACAGGGGACTCATAGACGGCGTTTATCCTCTCCTGGACCGTGTGACCACCGTTGATCCCCATTTTGTGCATCCCTATATCTTCGGCGGCGTGTACGCCATGTTCGAAACAGGGCGCCTGCAAGAGTCGCTGGATCTCCTGGAAAAGGGGAGACGCCACAATAAGGACCGGTGGGAGTTTCCCTTTTACCTGGGTTGGCTTTACTGGATGTACAAAGGGGAGATGCAAAAAACACATGAATATCTGGTCGAAGCCGTTCAAAAACGGGATTGCCCCAAATATGTGATGGCCCTGATGGCCGGTCTTACGAGAAACATGAGACAATCCGATTTCACAAGGCTGTACCTGGAAGGACTCCTGGAGAGCACTTCCGACCCTCATGTCATTGAAAGTTTACAAGGCGCGCTTGAACAGCTCAGAGCAATGGATTCCCGCTGATTATTTTAAGAAAAAGAACCGCAAGCGAGGATTCCCCTGTCCGAAAGAAAAAATCCCCTGATCCTTCTCGTCAATCCCTGGATCGTCGATTTCGCAGCTTATGATTTCTGGATCAGGCCCGTCGGCCTGCTCATGATCGGTGCTGTTCTGAGGCGGGCCGGATACGAAACCCTGCTTCTCGACTGCCTGGACCGTTTTCATCCTGCTCTGAACAGGGATTCGCGCTTACGCTCCGTCAGGGCCTGCAGGGACGGCACAGGCCATTTCATCAAGGAAGTCATCGAAAAACCCACTCTATTAAAATCCATCCCCAGGCGTTACGGACGGTATGGAATACCCCTAAATCTCGTCCGGAAACTCCTGGCCGGATTTCCGGAACCGGATGCCATCTTCGTCACTTCCGGCGTTTCGTTCTGGTATCCCGGAGTGGTGGAAATGATCGCTCTTTTAAAAGAGCGGTTTCCCGCAGCACCGGTTGCGCTCGGCGGGATCTATGCAACCTTGTTTCCGGAACACGCAAGGCACATCAGCGGCGCAGATGTTGTGGTGGAAGGGGAGGGGGAGAAGGAAGCCCTGCGTCTGGCGGACCATTGGACCGGGAAAGATTCCGCTGCTGTGGAGTCTGATTTCCCGGAGCCGGATTATTCACTTTACCCGGTTCTGAAATCAGCCGCGCTTCTGACCTCGACCGGCTGTCCATACCGCTGCCCGTTCTGCGGCTCGCATCTGTTGTCCGGATCCAGAAGAAGGGTGCGCGATCCGGAAAAGGCGGCCGGTCAGGTCCTGCGGCTGTACACGGAAAGAAATGTCCGGGAATTCGCCTTTTATGACGATGCCCTTCTTCTTAATCATCACCTCCATTTAGATGTGATATTACATCATATCACATCATATCAAATTCCAGTCCGGTTTCATACGCCGAACGGCATGCACCCCCGATGGATCGGGCGGGATCTGGCCGTGCTCATGCGTGAAGCGGGTTTCGCGACCCTGAGGCTCAGCTACGAAACGCGGAATCCGGACAGGCAGAAGTCCATGGGACTCAAGGTCACGGACGCTGACCTGACCGCGGCAGTGGGCCATCTGACTGCAGCCGGATTTGCCCGCAGCAGCCTGGGAGGCTATGTGCTTATGGGCCTTCCGGACCAGGAAAAGGAGGAGATCCTGGATTCCATGCTCTTCGTGTTCAGTCTGGGGATCAAGGTCAGCATGGCTTCCTTCTCGCCCATACCGGGCACGCAGTCCTGGGATAATGCGGTCGCCCGGGGCCTGCTGCGCCCTGACGCGGATCCGCTCCTGACCAACAATTCGATTTATCCGCTCCGGTCGAGAAGACTTGATTTTCGGGATTTCGTGAAAATCGGGACCCTCGCTTCAGAGGGGAACGGGATTGTGATGAAGGGAGGATTCCCGCTCAAGGACCGGGATTTTATGGCCGGAGTCAGGGCTTATGAACAAGAACGTGCATCGTGATTCGTGCATCGGGCATCGTAAAAAGAGGGATTCGGGAACCGGGGATCGGGATACGGCAATTGTCAATCTTCCAGGGCATGATGTCGGGCGAAGTTTAGGCTTGAATCTGGCGGCGAGCGCATTCCCCTTGTCTTGCCGCGGGGAAAGCGAGCGAACACAAACAGATATTTTCCGGAAGATCGAAGATCCCCCGG
The DNA here is from genome assembly GCA_016931355.1 of bacterium. GTDB lineage: Bacteria > Zhuqueibacterota > QNDG01 > QNDG01 > JABMRT01 > JAFGEX01. The sequence goes on along the minus strand of JAFGEX010000204.1, from coordinate 2,330 downwards.
CAGCTTGTTGCCGGGGGCCTCAATGTTAATCGTCCCGGCTTGATGCGGTTCTGGGTGCTGCTGAGGCGAAAAGGAAGGGTCGCATTAGGAATTTTCAAATAAGAATATTATATTTCAACCATTCGAAATCAAAACTGATCCGTCATCCGTCTGTCCGGTTGAAAGCCCCATGTCCTGGACATGAACCGTCCGAAAGGACCTGATCATGAAATCCCATGCGCCATTCGTCTCCGAGCCCATTCTGTTTCCGGACGTTCAAATCCCGTTGAAAGACGTTCAGCGTCGAATCGGTTATCCGCCGGGCGTCGAGATGCACGGGGGCATTCAGACGATCTTTGACAATGAAGTTGCGTTCGCGTACACCCTTTTTGAACCGATGGGTATTTATTCGCGCCTGAAAATAAAATCCTGCCAGGAAAGGGCCGTCATTTTCAGGAATTCGGATTTCGTACTTGAGAGCCGCCAGGTCAGCCGCCTGCTGGACGGATGCACGGAAGCGGTCCTTTTCATGGTCACCATCGGCGGCAGGCTCGAACTGGAGCTGATCAGCCTGCTCGATGAGAAGGAAACGACGCGCGCCTTTATCCTGGACGCCATCGGTTCCGAAACCGCGGACACGGTCGCGGACCAGATGCACTGGCATTACCTGAAGGAGATCGCGCAGGCCGAGGGTATGGAGGTGACGCCGCGTTTCAGCCCCGGCTACGGCGACTGGCTGATTACGATGCAGAGCGAGATACACAAGGCCTGCAACGGCTCCGCCATCGGCATCTCCGTGACCGAATCCTCCCTCATGATCCCCCGCAAATCCGTATCCGCAGTGGTCGGCATGAAAAAAGGGGCCTGACTTCGGAGCGCCTAAAGGGGAGACGCAGGCTGAATCACGGGCGGACAGGCATTTCTTTTGGCATGGGGAATGCGATCGCCCATCCGCGTCTATTTTCAGCAGATTACGGATCCCCCGATGGATCGACAGGCCGGCCCGGCTTCAGGTTGAATTTTTTTGAACGGCTTGATTTTGAGCATGAGCATTTCATTCTGAAACAGTGGAATGATGGCGATCCCCTTTTTAACATGAAATCCCTCATCAGATCAGAACAATCTCCTCGTTGTTTTGGCGTGGATTTTCTGGTATGGTTTATGCATTAATATATGTTTTGAATCTGACAGTGAGCGCATTAACCGGCAGGCCGCGGGGTAAACAGGCGAATTGAAATGTTTTTTCCTTGCAGATCGAAGATTGCCGGCCGTTTGATGCCGGGGAGCTTCAAGAGCATGATGCATGACAGAGCCAATCGTTTTTGAGATCGAAACATTGGAATTGAAATGATCCGGAAAACTGTCGCAGGGGAATCTTTGATCAAAAAAACATTAATAATTAATTGTTTAACTTGCAACAAGCATCTGGGAAAGGCTTTGCAGGCGGATTCACATATTCGTTTCGTCTTACCGGTTCTACAAGACGAAACCTATTTAAGAATATAAGTTCATAAATATTAATAATTTGCTGGATTTTGTTCATTTCAGGGGGGGGGGGTCACAAAAAGAGGCATTGGTTTCAAATGAATGAAAAGGAGAACAAAGTTCCAATGACCAACCCGCCCGGTTCCATGCCCCAGGCCAGGCTGCGTCCGATTCATCTCGGATTGATGTTCGCAGGGGTCTATTGGGCCTTTGAGGCCATTCGCGATGTGCTGGTTTATAACAAGGGCTCTATTATTGAACAGCTGTTTTTCCCGGACATCCTGACTCTGGGGATGAGGCTGCTGGCTGTCTGCATCCTCATCGCGTTCGGTGCGTACGCGGATTTTCTTTACGGAAAAATTCGAACTGCCAAGGAAAGTCCGGAGGGATTGGTGCCGAATACGCATCTGTTCTGGTCCAGCCTCGGTTTCGCGATGCTATACTGGGTGATCGAATCCCTGCGCGACAGCTTTGCGTTCGGCAGAGGCAGTTTCTGGATCCGATTCGTGGCTCCGGATTCCACGAGCCTCTGGCTGCGCCTCCTTTCCGTGTTCGTTATCATTCTGCTTGGACTTTACGTCCAGAACCTGATCCGTGAGCGTCTCAGCCAGAATGTCGATATCCAGACGGTCAAACGCAGGCTCGCGGAAACAGTGGAGCAGCGCACCATGGAACTCTCCCTGCTCAACAAGAAGATGCAGGAGGAGATCGCCTCGCACAAGCGTGACAACGAGCGGTACCAGAAGACCATCCGTGTGCTGAACGTACTCTGCAATGTGGATGAGATCGCCGCCAAAGCGCCGAACCGTGATGTGCTTATGGAACGAACCTGCCAGGCCTTTGCGGACGGCGGATATGCCATGGCC
>JAFGEX010000203.1 GCA_016931355.1 bacterium | reverse complement strand
GTCCGACCTTGTAGGAAATGGTGGTTGCGAGCTGGGCGATGGCGGTGGGCAGCTCCTCCTCTCCGCCCCGGCATTCCGCAGCCTCGGCAAGAACGACCGCTGCGGACTGCACGTCCAGGATGCGCGTGTTGAGGATGTACGTGGATCCGAGCAGGGTCACGGTGCCGATCATGATCTTCTGAACATTGAGGAGCCGGCCGATTTCCACAGCCTGGTCCATGTCCGTCATGCCGGAGGACTGGAAATGCTGCTCCTCGATGAGTTTCTTCACTTTCTGCCGCTCGACCACCTTAAAGGAACCGGTGTTGAAAAGCTCGGTCTGGAGAAGATCGGTCACGAATTCCGCATTGGCCTTGTCCGTATTCTTGGCGTCGAAATCAAGCACGGCAAGGGCGATTTTTTCCCGCGGAAATGCGATGACAGGCAACAGAATGACCAGCAAGAGAAGGGGATATTTAAGACCTCTATGAAACCGGTTCTTTTTCATGTCTGCCTCCCTAAAAAAGAAATATATCCAAGCTGATTCAGAATGTCAAGCCTAATTTATGCAGGCATTTCAGCCTTGATCCCGAAAAACCGGTATATCACATTATCCTATGATATCAAAGGATTTAAAATTTCCTTTGAAAGATTCATATTCGAGATTCACCCCTTTGACATCCGCGCATGGATTTCCGGTGTACAAATCCCGCGCCAATGTCTGGATGAGACCCTTTTCACCTTCCAACAGGATTTCCACATCTCCGTCCTGCAGATTTCGGACCCAGCCGGTCATGCGGTATTCTCTCGCCAGCCTGTGGACGAAGAACCGGAATCCAACTCCCTGGACCATGCCGGTCACCCGGATATGCGCCCGGACCTGCATGTCACATCCGTTTCATCACATATTCGACCGCATCCAAAGCATCCCTGGCCGGATACACGGCAGGATCGATTTCCCAGCTGGAAATCGAGGCCACGGGTAGGCCCCTGGCCAGCGCAAAAGCGATCTCGGAAAGGGTGCCGTACCTGCCCCCGACCGCGATCACCGCCCGTACGGAATTGATCAGCACCGCGTTTCTCGCATCCCCCAATCCGGTCGGAATGACAATATCCAGATAGGGATTCCCCTGATCGAGCCCCGAAACCGGAAGAATGCCGACCGTCGTCCCTCCCGCAGCCTTTGCGCCGCGGCATGCGGCCTCCATCACGCCGCCCATGCCGCCGCAAACGAGGATCAGACCCCTTTTTCCGATCTCCATGCCGAGTTTTTGTGCCACGGCGAGAACGGACTCCGGTTCCTCGCGCCCGCCGATGACTGCGATCTGTCTGTTCACCAAATGTCAATACCTACGGTGTCAACCGGTGCATGAGCCTGGGGAAGGGGATGGTCTCCCGAACATGGGGGATGCCGCAAATCCAGCCCACCGTCCTCTCTATCCCGAGCCCGAATCCTGAATGGGGGACGCTGCCGTACCGGCGCAGGTCCAGATACCATTCGAACGGCTCCATAGGAAGCCCGTGCTTTTGGATGGCCGCCACCAATGTGTCATAATCATCCTCGCGCTGGCCTCCCCCGATGATTTCACCGACGCCTTCCGGGGCGAGCATGTCCACGCAAAGCGCCTTGGACGGATCCTTCGGATCTTTTTTCATGTAGAAAGCCTTGACTGCAGCAGGATACCGGTGCACCAGAACCGGTTTTTCGAATTTCCCGGATATCAGCGTTTCATCCGGCGCTCCGAAATCGCTGCCGTACGTGAATCCGGTGCTCTGGCCCTTCAGCATTTCCGCCGCCTCGTCATAGGAGAGCCTGGGAAAGGGCGCGCTGATTTTTTCCAGGGGCGCTGTGTCCCGCTCGAGCACCTTCAACTCCTGCTCCCTGGATTTCAGCACGCGCCGGACGATGTACGCCACAAAGGCTTCAGCCAGGTCCATGTCCCCGTCCAGGTCCAGGTACGCCACCTCGGGCTCGATCATCCAGAATTCGGTGAGATGCCTGCGGGTCTTGGATTTTTCCGCCCGGAAAGTCGGTCCGAAGCAGTAGGCCTTGCCGACCGCCATGGCAGCCGCTTCCATGTAGAGCTGTCCGCTCTGGGTCAGGTATGCTTTCTCTCCGAAATAATCCGTTTCAAACAGCGTGGATGTGCCTTCGCAGGCGTTCGGCGTGAAAATGGGTGCATCCACAAGCGTGAATCCGTTCGAATCGAAAAAATCGCGGCAGGCCCGTATGATCTCATGGCGGATGCGGAGAATGGCGGTCTGTTTGGAAGAGCGCAGCCAGAGATGCCGGTGATCCATGAGAAAGGCGGAACCGTGCTCCTTCGGAGTGATCGGATACTCCTGGGCAATCTGAAGGAGACGCATGTCCCTCACCTGCAGTTCATATCCTCCGGGAGAACGCCTGTCTTCATGCACCAGCCCGGTCACCTGGACGGAGGATTCCTGGGTGACCCTGTCGCAGTCCAGAAAAACGCCCGCGGCCACATCGTTTTTCGAAACAACGGCCTGGAGGATACCGGTCCCGTCCCGGATGATTAGGAACCATAATTTTCCGCTCGACCGTTTGTTGTAAAGCCATCCGTTGACCGTGGCTTCTTTCCCGTTCATTTCAGCAATTTTCGATACGGCCGTCTGTTTCATGCATGCTCCCGGTGAAGAACGGTGTTATTCAATCAATCCAGGCAATGGCAAACAGGTGGAGAAAGGCGCGTTTTCACGGAATGGCATTCAAATCCGTGTTGCGCCTTGTTTTCAAGGCCAGACAATTTATGTCAAATCAATAAAAATGTCAATACTTTCCTTGGAATCGAGGGGTCAAGAGGCTGCGGCGGAAACACATTCAGGTCAGGGCCTCCTGAATGGTGGACAGGAGATCCTTCAGGGCAAACGGCTTTTTCAGGAAGAAGATGCCTCTGTCCTTGCGGCTCAATGCATTCTCACGGGTGTCGCCGTACCCGCTGCTGACGATCACATGCAGGGAGGGCGCCTTTTTCTTGAGGGTTTCGGCCAGATCCAGACCGTTTCCGTCCGGCAATGCCATATCGCAGAAAAACAGATCAAAACGTCCGTTCTCCCGGTCGAAAATCCGAAGGGCTTCGGCAATGTTCCTCGCCGGATGGACCTTGTAGGAATACTTGATCAGGCCTTTGACCGAATTCTCGCGGACCCGCTCGTCATCCTCAACGAACAGGATCCTCTCCCCTTTTCCGGCCAGCCGCCTGGGATGGACCGCCTGCCTGGCATCGGGTCCTTCCAGGATCTCCATGGCCGGGATGTAGATGTCGAAGGAGGTGCCTTTCCCTTCCCGGCTCTTGCAGGTAATCCATCCCTCGTGTTCCTTGATGATCCCGTAAACCACGGACAGGCCGAGGCCCGTTCCCTTGCCCGGTCCCTTCGTGCTGAAAAAGGGTTCAAAAATATGCTGAATGACATCCGGCGTCATCCCGTGACCCGTATCCTCGACGCGCAGATGCACGAATTGCCCCTGTCTGGCCTCCGGCATTCGCCTGGCTTCAGCCTTGCCAAGCTTTGTATTTTGGGTCTGGATCAGCAGCTTCCCGCCCTTGGGCATGGCGTCCCTTGCGTTGATCGCCAGGTTCATGAGAACTTGCTCGATGGTTCCCTTGTCCCCCCGAACGGACCAGAGGTCCTCCTTGAGCCGCGTTTCGATCTCAATCCGTTCGCCGATGAGACGCCTGAGCATCTTGCGCAGGTTATCAACGGAGTGGTTGATGTTCATCGGGATGAATTCCATCGGATGCTTGCGCGAGAATAGAAGAAGCTGTTTGGATAGATCAGCGGCATGCGTGGCGATCCGGTGTATTTCCTCGAGTTCATGCCGGGCCGGATGGGATTGCTCGTACTCCATCATAACCAGGTCCGCACTGACCTGTATCGCGGTGAGCATGTTGTTGAAATCATGGGCCACGCCGCCCGCCAGGATGCCGACAGCCTCCATCTTCTGTGAATGGAGGAGCTGGGCGTGTAGTTTTTCTTTCTCCTCGTGGGCCTGCTTGATGGTTTTCTGGGTTCGCAGCATCGAAAGGCCGTATGCAATGTCGCTTGCCAGCTCCTTGAGCAGGTCGATTTCCTGCCGGTCAAACGCGCCGGCGTCCCTGGACAGGATGTTCAGGACTCCCGCCTTGATTTCACCCACCCTCAGCGGCAGGCTGACCATGGATTC
>JAFGEX010000202.1 GCA_016931355.1 bacterium | reverse complement strand
TGTTTTCAATGCAATTAAAGGATCCATTACCAAAAGAATATGAATCGCAATTATCTTTATTCAAAGTTTAACCGGACACTCATGATCCACAATCAAAAATAGATTACTTGCGGCAGCAAGCTGCCGCACTCCAAAGAAACGATTTCAGATTTCAGAATCCAGATTAACGATTTCAGATTGATCTTCAGATCTGAGATCTATCTTTTATCTTCCTGATTTTTCCGAATCTCGGGCTACTCTCTATGAAACTAAGCATAAAAAAAGGGCATACCGTCTCGCATGCCCTTTTTGGGTTTTTGCCATGGGTCTGCCGGCTGTCTTCCGGCCTCACCCGTTGAAGGTCGTCATCCTCGCTTTACGGACCTGTGCCGCCTTAATTGATCAGAGAATGAACCTGAGGTTTCGGATCCTTGACATTCTGGTATTGCTTGCTTTCCCTCTTGTCGCTTTCCAAAAATTGAAGCCGCTGCCGCATGACGCTGTTCTCTCTCAGCAGGCTGGTCTTCGAACCGTATGCCAATACGGCCATACCCATCATGCCGAAAAGCCCCCCGGCCAGGAACGCGAGAATGATCATGCCAAACATCCTGAACCTCCGAAATGTTTTTCCAGAAACACTTGTGTATGGTTTGTAAAATCTCTATCCAAACTCGATCGACAATAAAAAGTTTGCAAAAATCGCGCCGAATGATTTTGTGCCTGAATTAACCCTGTGGGAGTTAAAAAATGCAGTCATTTTCCCCCTTTGCCTTTCAGAATGGGGAATTTTCTTCCAATAAAGATGTTTTTCTTTTTTTTCAGGCATTCTTTTCTGAAATTCATTGTTAACAAGATATAACAACATAATCCATGCCAAATATCCAGGCCTAAAACCAGTCAAGGCACCAGCAGGATTTATGAGGTATAAATATCTGTTATTATTTAGATTGAAGTTTCAGAATGAGGGATGGAAAAGCATCCCTATAATACCAGATCCTGGATTCAGGCTGTAAGAGTGTCAGCGGATAAAAGAATTCATCTCTTGAATAAACAAAAAGTAAAGATATGAACTACCAGGGGGAAATATTTTCTGGACGCCTTTTCAGACATCGTCCTCGCCCCTGCTTTTCCTGAATCTTTTTATCCCGCTTCTCCGTTTCTTGGCCTCGAGGCGTCGTTCCACAGAAGCAGCAGTCGGTTTCGACTTTTTTCTGGGTTTAGGCGTTTCGCAGGCCTTGCGGATCAGCCTTGTCAGGCGTTCGACCGCATCCGCGCGGTTCATATCCTGGCTTCTGAACCGGCCGGCTGTAATGACAAGTGTCCCGCTGCGCGTCATTTTTTTCCCTGCCAGACGGATGAGCCTGTGACGAACCTCCTCCGGCAGGTTTTTGGATGCGGCTGCATGGAAGCGCAGCTGCACGGCTGTGGAAACCTTGTTCACGTTCTGCCCGCCCGGCCCTGAGGACCGGATGAAGAAAAATTTCAGCTCCCGGTCGTCCAGAACGATGGACCGCCCGATTTTGATCATGCCTCACTCTCCTGTGAAACCGGCATGGCTGTGGCTCCCGTCGCAAAAAGGCTTTTTCCCGGATGCGCCGCAGCGGCAAAGCGCGGCATGCATCAGCCGGAGCGACTTTTTGCGGCCGGAATCCCATAACCGGAAGGGGCCTTCGATGATGAGGGGTCCTGCAGTTTTGACGATCACTTTCACAGGGCTTTCCTCAGGCACGGGGGATGCCTCAAGGCCCTTGTGTTCGGGCAGATCGCCGTCGTCCGTGAATTCGTATTCATGGCTGTCGTCGCAAAGGGGCTTGCGGCCGGACAGTCCGCAGCGGCACAGGGCCAGCCGTGTATCTTCAAGCAGAATCCCGCTCTTCGGATCTTCGAGTTTCAGGCGGCCGTGAAAATAGATGGGGCCGTCCGCCTGGACGAACAGGCTGTTCGACGGGGGTGGGATTTCTTCCGGACCTCCGTCCTTGCGTTTGTAATGCAATGCCCCGGTCGGACAACGCTCGATCACCCGGGCGACATGATCCGGAGGTTCCGCATCCGGGATGATCCAGGGCTGGCGCATGGAATCAAAAACCTCAGGCGCGCCCCGCAGGCATTCCGCCACATGTGTGCAGCGCCCTGCAAAGAAATAGATGTCGATTTTTCCCCCTTTGTACCGGATGGCCCTTTCGCGCAGGCAGGATGTCATTTTCAGTCCTCCAGGCGCAGAAATTCGATGCGCCTGTTTTTCCTTCTGCCTTCTTCCGTCGCATTGGAGGCTATAGGATCCGCCTCTCCATATCCGACGGCACTCAGCCTTCCGAAATCCACGCCGCCCCTGACCAGATAGGCCTTCACCGCATCTGCGCGCCTCTGCGAGAGCTGCAGGTTGAGCAGGTCGTTTCCCGCGCTGTCCGTGTATCCCCTGATTTCGAGACGGACCTCCGGGTTTTCCCTGAGCACGCGGGTGATCTCATCCAGCTTCATTTCAGCTGATTTCGGAAGCAGGGACTTCCCAACAGCGAACGTGATCGCGGGGAAACTGATTTTTCTTCCTGTTTCAAACGGGATGGACATGGGTTTCACATCGGGACATCCGTCCTGGTCCTGGTAACCGTTGAACGTTTCGGGCTGATCCGGGCACAGGTCTCGTATATCATCTATTCCGTCTCCGTCGCTGTCCGGATCCGGCGCTCCGTCCTGGTCCTCCACCCCGTCCATGTCCTCGGGTTCGTTCGGCGCCGCATCCTCGGCATCCAGGATGCCGTCCCCGTCATTGTCCAGGTCCGGTACACCGTCAGAATCCTGGAATCCGTCCCTGTCCTCCGGAAAAACAGGGGCGCGGTCATCCGCATCCGGAATGCCGTCCCTGTCATTGTCCGGGTCCGGCCGGCCGTCCGCATCCTCGAATCCATCAAAATCCTCTGGCAGCAAAGGCGCCAGATCCTGGCGGTCCGGTATGCCGTCCCTGTCCCTGTCCGGATTGCCACCGAAAGAATAAACCAATCCGAATCGCAATTCGACCAGAACGTCGTTCGCGTCGCCTTCCCCGATATTGTCCAGGTTTTGATCCGTCATGAGCGTGAATTGAAGGGCTGCATCCAAACCCCACTGATCGGACATGAAATATTCAGTCCCGACCTTGGCGGCAAGGGTGAAATTGTACTGATTTCCTGAAACCGATTTGCCGGATTCAGGCATGGGAAACCAGTCGTCCCCGCCGCTCACATCCCGCAGGTTCCAGTGCAGCATGCCGATGCCGCATCCGATGTAAGGATTCCATTTTTCCAGCGGGCAGCAGTTGTACCTCAGGATCGCGGAAAAAGGATAGAGATAAGTCCGGTATCCCCCTTTCACGGTGAAATGGGATTCCGGGGTTCGCGGCCTGACCCAGCCGAGCCCTGCGAATAACTCTGTTGTTATCCATTCGGAAAACGAGTATTTCAGGGTCGTACCGGCCATATAATTGATAAGCGAGGCATCGCTCGAACCGCCGATCAGCTTGATGCCGCTCGCACTCAGTCCGATCCCGGTTTTCCCCTCTGAATGTTGAGCCTGTAATGGAAGAAATGAAAAAACACAGAGTAAGACAAAAAAACGCTGCGGTTTCATCTTTCGTCCTCCCCCGTTTCTTATTTCAAATATAATGAAACACTCGCGGGAATGCAAAAAAAATCCCCCGACAAGATTACTCATTCAAGACTTTCATCCCGTCGGGGGCGCCTTAGGGGGAAATTTTTTAAAAATCCAAAACAACTTATACAAATAATATGCCATAATCACAAAAAATGAGCCGTTCATTTTTCAGAAAATAACACAAAAAGAATCGTTTGGTTTCATGTAATCAATCATTTGTATTTATGTAACTTGGAAAACCACTTACTGCCAGGCATCTTATTATTCTATGTATTATATCCATTCCTGTCATCTTCATGCTGTTTATCCAACACGTCCATTTAACGTTTCATCCCGAACAAGTGTTCCACAATGAAACATATTTTATGGATTTTCACCTCAAACCAGCCCTATGTCAAACGGCCGTATGCGCCCGGCATAATGGCAGACCTGTCCGGCATGGTCCGGGCAGGCTCGTTCGCCATTTCCAAGGCCGGCGTATTTATCAGCCTGAGTTTCGATCTTCTCCGAATCCCGACATTACAGACACAATAACAGGGCATGATTTTTGTTAAATAAAATATAAATTGCAGAAAATTAACAATTCCCGTGCAATGGAAAAATCAGGGAACTCAGTGACTCGGACGCCGGCACTAAAAATTGTAAAAAAAGAGTAATATAAACTAAATATGGGTTTTTCAGGATCTTAATGACAAAACAACAGAATTCAACCTTAGGGGCGCTTATGGCAGGCTTGAAGAATACAGCCATCCGGTGGATAAAAATTGTTCATCCCATCTCTTTAATCCCAATCTTTTCACGCAGCTGTGTGTGGAAAGGGCGAATCGTCCCATCCTCTTTCATCAATCCGTCCTCCACCCTGATTCCATGCTTCATGATGCTCGTCCTGCTCATCCATTCCGGTTGCACAAAAAACCGGATGTTCTGGGAAGGCACAACAGCCATCGGATCGTGTAAAACCGGGGAGATCATACCTGTTCCTGAGAAGTCGTCCATGATCCTGACTGGAGGCGGTCACAACCTGTGGGAAAACAGGGATGGATTCTTTTTCGCATGGAACAAGGTTTCAGGGGACCTGGATCTTCAATGCGACATCGAGTGGATCGGCACAGGTAGCCACGCTCACCGGAAGGCCGGATGCATGATCAGGCAGGATCTTTCAGAGGATGCCGCCTATGCAGATGCAGTCATACACGGCGACGGCCTGATCTCCCTGCAGTACAGGGAAAAGAAGGGCGGCCCGACCCTGGAAATCCAGTCGCAGATCCGGGCGCCTGCCACACTGCTGCTAAAAAGAAGGGGGAATATCCATTCCCTGTACCTGTCCAGGGACGGGGAGCCCTACCAGCCTGCAGGAGCCATGAGGGTCGATCTCCAGGAACCGGTTTACGCGGGCCTGCTGGTATGCTCGCACGATTCCACCGTATCGGAGTCAGCCATGTTTTCCAATGTTCGATTCGAAAATCCGGGGCAGGTTCCGGACACGGCCCGTGTGTTGGAAAGCACATTGGAGGTGATGGAACTCGAAACACGATCGAGGCGAATGGTCCTCAGGGAAAAGAACCATTTCGAAGCGCCCAACTGGTCCAGGGACGGATCCCTGCTCTACTACAACAGCAAGGGGCGCATCTACACCATACCGGTTCAGGGCGGAACGTCCAGGCTGCTGGATACAGGCGCATTGGACGCATGCAACAACGATCACGGCCTTTCGCCGGACGGCGCCTGGCTTGCGGTCAGTCACAACACGGATACGGGTTCCAAAATATACGTGCTTCCCGGCTCCGGAGGGCAGCCCAGACTGGTGACGGACAAGGCGCCTTCATACTGGCACGGCTGGTCGCCTGACGGGAAAAGACTGGCCTATTGTGCGGAAAGGGGCGGAGAATTCGACATCTACGACATCCCGGTTGAAGGCGGAAAGGAAAGGCGCCTCACCCGGGCGCCCGGCCTGGACGACGGGCCGGATTACAGCCCGGACGGGAAAACCATTTTCCTCAACTCGGAGCGTACCGGCAGGATGCACATCTGGCGCATTGACGCGGACGGGTCGAATCCTGTGCAGATGACCTCGGACGAGGCCTACGGCGACTGGTTCCCGCATCCCTCTCCGGACGGGCGGTGGATCGTATTCCTTTCCTATGACGCGTCTGTGAAAGGACATCCGCCGGAACAGATCGTACACCTGCGTCTCATGCCCGCAGGCGGCGGACCGGCTGAGACGCTGGCCGTTCTCTACGGGGGGCAGGGCACGATCAACGTGCCGTCCTGGTCTCCGGACAGCCGGTATTTTGCATTTGTCAGCTACAACAGGGTGCAGAGGGATTCCCATGCGGAAAAATGAGGACAACATCAGAATCCAGAAACTCGACCAGGCCCGCAGTATCCTTTCGGAGAAGGGCATAGACTGCTGGCTGATCTTCGTGCGCGAGACCTCCTCCACGCCTGATCCCGTGCTGGACCTCCTGCTCGGCACCCACTGCACCTGGCCGTCCGCATTTCTTCTGACGCCTGAAGGCAAAGCCAGAGCGATCGTGGGCAGCCTGGACGTACAGAACATCAGGGATCATGCCCCGTATGAGGTCACAGGATACAAGGATTCCATCGCACCGGATCTCATCCGCTTCCTTTCGGAATTGAATCCGAAAAACATCGCGATCAACTATTCCCAGAACGACGTCATGGCGGACGGGCTCACGCACGGCATGTACCTGATGCTCACCGGTTACCTGCAGGGCACGCCTTTTCAGGACCGCCTTGTATCCAGCGAAGCGGTTATCTCAGCCCTGCGCGGCAGAAAAACGCCGGAGGAGGTGCGCAGGATACGTCTTGCCGTGGATGCCACCCTGAAGATTTTCGACGCGGTGACGGATTTTGTGAAGACCGGCATGTCTGAACAGGATGTGGCGGACTTCATCCGCAGGGAGATACGGAAAAAAAAGTTGGAGGCAGCCTGGGACCCGGATCAATGCCCGGCTGTTTTCACGGGCCCGGAAAGCGCAGGCGCCCACGCCTCTCCCACGGAGAGAATCATCAGGCCCGGCCATCTCATGAACATCGATTTCGGCGTGAAAAAGCAGGATTACGCTGCAGACCTGCAGCGGACCTGGTACTTCCTGGATGCAGGGGAGGATTCCCCTCCTGCGGATGTCGAAAAGGGATTCCGGATCCTTCATGAATCCATCCGGAGGGCGGCCGCGTTGCTGAAACCCGGCGTCATGGGCTGGACTGTGGATGCGGCTGCGCGGCAGTGCATCGTGGATGCGGGATACCAGGAGTACCCGCACGCCCTCGGACATCAGATCGGACGCAGGGCCCATGACGGATCCGGGCTGCTGTGCCCGAAATGGGACCGTTACAAGGATCTGCCTTATTCAATCGTGGAGGAAGACCAGGTTTATACGCTCGAACCGAGGCTTCATGTCGAAGATCACGGCATCGTCACGGTGGAGGAAATGGTCTGGGTGAAGAAGGACGGATGCATTTTTCTTTCCGATCCCCAGGAAGCCCTCATCGTGGTCGGCCCCGGCGGGACGACGACGCCGGTCCGTTCAAAATCCGAGTCAACCAGCAGGTCATGAACATGAAGAAAACATGCCCCAATAAGCTCCTTTTAAAAACAATACCGGCCCTGTGGGCCATGCTCCTCGCCGCGGGTACGGCCCCCGGCCAGGAAGACTGGTCCTGGCAGAATCCAAAGCCGCAGGGCAACGCCCTTTACGGCCTTTGGGTGCTGAATGCGGATACGGTCTGCGCAGTGGGAGGCTCCGGCTCCATCGCCTTTACGACCGACGGGGGCGGCCAGTGGCATCAGCAGGTCCATATGGGCGGCACGCGGTACAATCTGCTGTCCGTTCATTTCGCCGGCATGGCCACAGGCTATCTCAGCGGCACGGACGGGTTGGCCATGAAGACGACCGACGGCGGAAAGACCTGGAGGCTCATGGACAGCGGAACCGTGGAATCCCTCCACGGAATCTTCTTCATCGATGAAGCCGCCGGGTACTGCGTGGGCGGATACGGGACCATTCTAAAAACCGCGGACGGGGGCCGCACCTGGGAAAGCCAGGAATCCGGGACCCGCGAATGGCTCTATGACGCCGCCTTCATCGACAGCCGCAGGGGCTGGGCCGCAGGCGGCAACGGGACCATACTCCGCACTGAGGACGGGGAGACTTGGAATCCCCTGAATGTGACCTCGGAATGGCTTTACGATATAGAGATCATAGATGCGGACACCCTTTACATCGCCGGGTCGGACGGCATCCTGAAATCAACGGACGGCGGATCCACATGGGAGAACCAGGCGTCCGGCCTGAAAACACCCCTTTTCGCTCTGACCTTCACGGGTCCCCGGACCGGTTTTACTGTGGGTGAGAACGGGGTGCTGCTCAAGACGACGGACGGCGGAAGAAACTGGACAAACCGGGAGACGGGTATTGAGGAACGACTCTATGACATCCGTTTCGCAGACGAACAAAACGGCTACATTGCCGGAAGCGCAGGGCAGATACTGAAAACAACGGACGGCGGCGAAACCTGGAATCTCCAGACATCCGGGAACGGCGTGTGGCTCAACGACATCACCTTCGTATCACCCATGAACGGCTGGTCTGTGGGCAGGGACGGCAACATCCTGGCGACCACGGACGGGGGCGAATCCTGGTTCGCCCAGAAAAGCGAAACCTGGAGAAATCTCGAAGAGGTGTGTTTCGTGGACGGACAGACCGGATACGCCGCAGGATGGGTCTATACGCTGCTGAAAACGACGGATGCGGGAAAGACCTGGTTCAACCGCTATTACGGCAGGACTGAAAACCTGTTCACGGTGTTTTTCATCACCCCGGAAAACGGCTGGGCCGGCGGCGAGAACGGACTGATCTCCCGCACCACCAACAGCGGCACCAACTGGAGGCATTACAAGACAGGATACGATCAGAACATCCAATCCCTTTGGTTCATGGACAAACAGACCGGCTGGGCGGTCGGGAATCAGGGCCTGGTCCTGAAGACGGTGAACGGCGGGACAAAATGGTCCCTGCAGGACAGCGGCGTCAGCGAGGTGCTGCTATCCGTGCAATTTACGGACCCGATGACAGGATGGGCCGTCGGCTGGTACGGCACGCTGATCAGGACCACGGACGGCGGGGATCATTGGGAACGCCGGGAAAGCGGCACATTGAATCATTTGGTGGACATCGATTTCGTGGATGCAAACAACGCCTACATCGCCGGTTGGTACGGGACCATTCTGAAAAGCACAGACGGCGGGGAATCCTGGTACAGCCAGGTCACGTCCACTTCCGAGTGGCTGAACGGCATGCACTGGATCGACGGAAACCGCGGTTGGGTGGTCGGCACGGAGGGGACGATTCTGCATACGACAAACGGGGGTGGGAGCATGAAGGTCCCGCCGCGCATCCAGAACCTGGCCGATCTGGTGCTCCTGGACGGATCCAGCCATCAGATCCTCCTGGACAGCTGCGCGACTGCGGGTGTGGATCCGGACCAATTGACGTGGCGCGTGAGCTCCTCGGACAATCAAGTGGTTGTCGAACTGAAGGACAACCGCGTGACGATCTCCTCATCCGGCTGGCAGGGCACAGCCACGGTGGAATTCAAGGTCATGGACCCGGACGGCTCTTTCGATGTGCAAAGCATCACGGTCACAGTGCAGTCCGGTTCCCTGGTGAACGGAAATGCCGGGACGCCCAAATCATTCGCCCTGCGCCAGAATTACCCCAATCCCTTCAATGCCGGGACGCGCATCGCATTCCAGGTTCCGGAACGCTGCCGGATCCGTTTGACGGTGTACAACATGCTCGGGAGGCAAATAGTCGTTCTGGCGGACGGGGAGATGAAATCGGGAACGCACGAATTCACATGGGACGCCTCCCCCTGGCCCAGCGGCCTCTACCTGGTGAGGCTGGAATGGAAGGGCGGCGTGCTGACCAAAAAGATGATTCTGGAAAAATAAGAAACCCGGCCTAGAAGGACTCGGCCTCGTCGATCAGCATCACCGGGATGTCGTCCTCGATTGAATACTTCAGCCTGCACTTTTCGCAGATGAGCTTGCTTTTCTCGCGGTCGTACTCCAGATCGCCCTTGCATTTCGGGCATACGAGAATATCCAGCAGTTCCTTGCTCAGCATGATTTCCCCTTTATGAAACGGATTCAAGTTCTTTCAGCGTTTTTCCCGCTTTATGAACGAGGAATAATTTTATGGTTGCACTGGGCATCGGGAATAATTTAGTGTATCAATTTACCAATCCATTTTTATCAACACTGTTAAAGGGCAAACCCTTCGGATGCTTCGCAGACTCAGGAAGACGGCAAGGCCGAATCGAACGCGAACCCTCACTCCTTGAAAAATCCGATCTTCCCGTATTTTTCAAGCCGTTTTTCGATCCGTTCCCCCGCATCCAGCTTCTGAAGCATGTCGAGGCTCGCCAGGATGCGCTCCTTGACCGTCCGGGCTGTCGCATCATAGTCCCTGTGCGCGCCGCCCAGGGGCTCCGGCACGATCTCGTCGATCACGCCGAGCGCGAACAGATCCGGAGCGGTGAGCTTGAGAATTTCCGCCGCCTGCTGCGCCTTGGCCGAGTCCCGCCACAGAATCGCCGCGCATCCCTCGGGCGAAATGACCGAATACCAGGCGTTCTCCAGCATGAGGATGCGGTCGCCGACGCCGATGCCGAGTGCGCCGCCGGACGCGCCTTCCGCGATGATGCAGACGATGATGGGGACCGGCACATGGGCCATCTCGAAGATGTTCCGGGCGATGGCCTCGCCCTGGCCCCTTTCCTCAGCTCCCAGGCCGGGGTAGGCGCCGGGCGTGTCCACAAACACAAGCACGGGCTTTTTGAACTTGGCAGCCAGTTTCATGAGCCGGATGGCCTTGCGGTAACCCTCCGGATTCATCATGCCGAAATTCCGGTACAGGTTTTCCTTGGTGGTCCGTCCCTTCTGCTGGCCGATCACCATGACCGGTCTGCCGTCCAGCTTGGCCATGCCCCCGATCAGGGCCGGATCGTCCCCGTAGAGCCGGTCTCCGTGCAGTTCGACAAAATCCGTGAAAATTCTTTCAATATAATCGAGTGTGTAGGGTCTCTTCGGATGGCGGGACAGCTGAACGCGCTGCCAGCGCGTCAACTTCGCATGGGTGTCCTGCAGCAGCTTCTGCAGCCTGGATTCCAGCCTGCGGATCTCGTCCGAAAGGTCCATGCCGTGCGCGTCGGTATGGGCCTTCATCTCCGCGATTTTCTTTTCCAGCTCTACGATGGGCTTTTCAAAATCCAGAATGCGCTCGCTCATAACCGCCTTCTTGAAGGACGTGTCCTAAAGCAGGAACAACGCCTTGATCAGGATTTCAAGATCCAAGAGAAAGGAATAGTTCTTGAGATAGTATAGGTTGAATTTTTCCTTTTCGGCCTGGCTCAGTTTCCGGCTGCCGCTCACCTGGACCAGGCCCGTCAAACCGGGCTTGAATCCCGCGCCCCGGACACCTTCCCCGCAGGGCGTCCATTCGGTGCCCACCAGACTCATCCCGCCTCTCAGCACGGATCCGACCGCCGGCAGCCCGCGGATCCAGCCCGCAAGCGGTTTGCCTTTGCGCTCCCAGGTTTTCACCTCAAGGCATCCCCCGCTGCCGTCGGACAGGAGGGTTTTCCGGGCCTCGATTCCGGGATGGAGCGCAGCCCATAAAAAGATGGGAAACGCCAGGCATAAAATCAAGCCCGAAATCGCTAAATCGAAAATTCGTTTCAGGAACGGATTCAACCCGTAAAAAATCCTGTATTCCAGGTCCAGCAGCGGGACGTCCTCGATGGCATCCACAGAAGCGCTTCCGATCACCACATCCAAATCACGCGCCACGATGCGGAAATCCAGCCCGAGCTCCTTGCCCAGGGTCATCAAACCCACGATGCGCTCGTATGTCAGGGCTTCAGGTGCTATGACCGCCTCCTGGACCCTATGCGACCGGACGATGCGCTTCAAATCGTCCAGCGCGCCCAAAACAGGGGCCTCCCGGCCGGACGGGGCATCCGCAAGGTCCGCCGGGGAGATGCCGATCAATCCGATCACATCATACAACGTATCGATTTGATTTCTGAGCTGGAGATAAATCCGCCTCGCCGAAGGGCCCGCTCCGATGATCACAACCCTCTTGCGCAGAAGGGTGCGGCCGATTTTGCCGAGGAACGGGAGGCCCGGAAGGCGGGAGGCCATGCGCACGGCCAGCCGCCAGCCGCCGAGGAGGATCAGGTTCAGAAGGCCTTCGACCAGGACCACATGCCTGGAATAGGCGTATTGGTTGAAAAAGAAGGTGATGGAGGTGTTCGCCATGAGGCCGAGCATCACACCGGCCACAGCCCTGGAAAAGCTGTAAACCCTTCTCCGGTAAACCCCCACGGCTGCGAGGCTCGCAAGCCAGATGAGCGTGTAAACCAGGTCCACCAGGCGGTAGGAATGCCAGTGTATCAGATGCCCGAACCGGATCAGCAGGGCGGCGATAAGGCTCGCCTGCATGAACGCAAGATCTACCAGTGCGGGCGCGAACCGCGCCGCCAGACGGGAGAAAAAGGAGAATCCTCCCCTCAGCCAGATGCCGGCCATGAGCAGCCGGCGCGGGATGATGGACCAGCCCCTGGGAAAATGCTTCGCCACGAACAGGGACATGGCCTGGTAGAACAGCCGGATGCCGTCGAACGAGGCCTCCTGGGTGCTGCGCCCCTTGTAATGAATGATCTGCGTATCGGGTATATAGGAGATCTTCCAGCCTTTTTGAACGAAGCGGTAGCACCAGTCCAGGTCCTCACCGTACATGAAAAAATCCTCATCCAAAAACCCCGCCTCATCCACGGCCTTCCTGCGCGCCATCATGAAGGACCCCGATATGGCATCGACCTGGGCCTCCTGATCGGGATTCAGATAGGTCAGGTTGTATTTCCCGAACAGGCGGGTCTTCGGAAAAAGGGCCGAGAGGCCGGTCACCTTGGTGAAGGCGACCCAGGGCGTTGGAAAGCTGCGCCTGCAGGCAAGCTGCAGGGATCCGTCCGGATTGAGGATCTTGCATCCGACCATCCCTGTTTCCGGATGCCGCGCGAGATAGTCCAGGCATTTGCTGAACGTGTCCTCCCGGACAAGAGTGTCCGGATTGATCAGGCATACTGTTTTCCCGGAAGCCCGCTTCAATGCCTGGTTGTTCGCGCGGGCGAATCCGGCATTCTCCCGGTTTTCGATGAGAATCACGTCCGGGAACCGGGCCCGGAGCATGGAGACACTGCCGTCGCTGGAGGCATTGTCCACCACGATCACCTCAGAGGAAATCCCTTCGAGGGCCTTGCGGATGGAAAGCAGCGCCTGCTCCAGATAGCGCTTGACATTGTAGTTGACGAGGATGACGGATAATGCAATCATGGCGGGACGGTCACAGTCTGCCGAGACAGCTCATAATGCGAAGGCGCCAGACCATCCAGAGCGCCTCACTGATGATGCCGGAACTCATCTTGGACTGGCCCACCGCGCGATCGACAAAAATGATCGGGACTTCGGCCAGCCTGTAACCCAGCTTCCAGGCCTTGTGATTGACTTCGATCTGGAAGGCATACCCGTCCGAATGGATCTGTTTCCAGTCGATCGACTCCAGGACCTTCCGCTTGAAGCATTTGTATCCGCTGGTCGTGTCCCTGAGGGGCAGACGCGTGACAAAACGGGTGAACTTGTTGGCGAAATAGGAAAGCAGCAGCCGCGACATGGGCCAGCGGATCACGGTCACGCCCTGGCTGTACCGGGAGCCGACCGCCAGATCGCTGTGCTCCATGGCCTTGAGCAGGGCCGGCATTTCATTGGGGTCATGCGAAAAATCGGCGTCCATTTCGAACACGAAATCGAAGCCGCGTTCGAGCGCGAAACGGAATCCTTCGATGTAGGCTTTGCCGAGGCCCGCCTTGCCCGGCCTTTTCAGAAGGTGGACGCGGTTCGTGCTCTTCGCCATGTGTTCGACCGCATCCGCAGTCCCGTCCGGCGAACCGTCATCCACCACCAGCACCTCCACGGTCGGGTACTGGCCCAGCACGATGGGGATCAGTTTTTCGATGTTCTCGACCTCGTTGTAGGTCGGGATGATCACCAGAATGCGGTCCGTTTTTTTCATCGGGCTTTCTCCGGTTCCGGAGTTCAGTGGAATGCGTCAGAACTTGCTCCCCGCCTTGCGGAAATCTTCCAGCTTCCTCCTGATTTCCCCGTCTGCCAGGGCCAGGATTTCAGCGGCCAGTATCCCTGCATTCCGGGCCCCCGCCTTGCCGATGGCCACTGTGGCAACGGGAATGCCTGCCGGCATCTGCACCATGGAAAGAAGCGCGTCCATGCCGGACAGCGCGGAACCCTCCAGCGGAACGCCGATGACGGGCAGGACGGTTCGCGATGCGACGACGCCCGGCAGGGCGGCGGCCATGCCGGCCGCAGCAATGATCACGGAGAATCCCCGTGATTCGGCCTCCCGGGAGAACCGGTCCACCTCGTCCGGGTTGCGGTGCGCGGACAGGACATGCTTCTCACAGGGGATTCCGAAAAAGTCCAATGCCTTGATGCACTCCTGCATGACGGCCTCATCAGATACGCTGCCCATCAAAACGGCCGCCTTTTTCTGCTGTTTCTCCTTCATGCTCGCTCCCGCTTTGTGCTGAACCGTGAAGCCCTCCGCAGACGCCGGCTGGGAATCTTCTATCCGAAAGGAAGAGATATGGATATGCGCTCAACCGCCCCGGCAATGCGCTCGCTTTCAGATTCCTCCGGAGCTGTATCCGAACCGCGCCTTTCAGCCTTTCTCCCCGGCTGTTCAATCCGGAGATGAGTCCGCCGTTTTTCCGGATTCCCCCGTCCGGTCATCCGGACGGCCTGCCGCGATCATAAATCGTCCGGAACGTCCCGGCGATCACATCCATCCTCTTCAGATAGGGAAGCTTGTCCTGCCCGGGCGCAAATACGGCCATGTCCATCATGTACACGCGTCCGGAAACGCGGTCGAAGAACACGATATTTCTGAACGGGCCGCCTACCATTTTTTTCTCGTTCTCCCAAAGGCCTGTCGTGATCAGCGCGGGCCTGCCGAGAAACGAGGAGCGGGTTGAAAACAGATAGGAGTCCGCGACACGGTCGCCTCCGTAATACGCCTGGCCGATGCGGTCTCTCTCCTCCTTCGCCCAGGCTTCATTCAGGAAAGACGTGTCCGCCTCCTCCACCCATCGTACGAAAATCCATCTCTCCGGCTGCATTCTCCGGAACCACGCTACGCCGCCCGCTGAGGAAGCCTGTGCCCTGAAATATCCCTTTTGAAGGCGCAGGCCCCAGCCGAAGGAGGAAAACAGATCCTCTTCTTCGTCCTTCAGATACCCCCTGTCGTACATTTCCCGCGTCATGTTTTCCTTGACTGCCGAATCGTAAAGATCGTAGAGAAGATCCCGGCTGGATTCGATCCTGGACCGGAGAGAAGCCATGTCCGGCGCGACGAGCACTGAAACGGTCTGGTCCTTGGCCCAGAGTTCCTTCTTCTGGAACAGAAAATACTCCCCCTCCTCGATCCCCCGCCTCATGGCGGAGTCGGCGATCATGCCCTGCACCAGCCTGCCTGCCGGACCGCCGGATTCCAAAGTGGCGGCAAGCAGCAGGTAACGGTATTTCCCGTAAGCGTCTATCCGGGATTCCGGAACAAAAAAGATCTCATAGGTCTTCTCCTCCTGGGGTGTGCGCAACACGCGTTCGAACACAGGACGCAGAACGGATCCCAGATCCTCCCATTCCGCCTCGTCCGCGATCACGGCGATACGGCCTTCATGCCACCAGCTGCGCGGTTTCATGTGACAGGCGGACAGGACAGCGAGAAAACAGACAGGCCAGATGATGGATGGAATACGGATGGAAAAGCCGCGGTTGTCGTAACGGGACGTGTTCATGGTCATCCCCTTCAGGATTGGGTCTCTATGCAGGGCATCTGCACTGCTCTTTTTCTGAAAACGAAAGCCGGCAGCCCGGGAATGCTGGTGGCCACCGCGACCAAAAAAGCCATGAATTCCATGATCGAGGCGTCGGCCGCCTGCACCCCTACGGTTCCGAACAAAATGACGCCGGCCTGTTCCCGTATGCCGATGCCTCCGAATGTGACCGGCAGGCTTGAAATCACGGCAATAACCGGGATGAACAGCAGAAAATAGCCCGCCGAAACCTGTATGCCGATGGACCTCCCCAGCATGTAATGCGTCATGATGCGTGCAGCCTGGATGAGGACGGACAGACCCGTGACGGACCAGAAGAGGCGCCCGTTTCTCACGAAAGCGGTGATCTTGCCGCGCACATCCCGGAACCTGCAGACCTGCGCTGAAGGAAGGATCTTTTTCAAGATCCAGGCGGGCGGCTTCCCGAACTTTTTGCTGAAAATCATGAGAAGAAACAACACCCACCCTGCCGCGAACAGGCCCATGAACAGGCCCACGGCATGCGCCGTCCCATGCCTGAACAGAAACCACGGGGCGGCCAGAACCGCCATGGCCGAAAGCACGAAAAAACCCATCATCCTGTCCAGAAAAACGGTTGATAAGGATGCGGCCCCTTTTCTGGAATACCGGCGCACATCGATCACGCGGAAAATGTCCCCGCCCACGCCGCCGACGAGAACGTTGTTGAAAAAAAGGCCGATGAAATAAAACTCAAGGCTCTTCATCCAGGGAATGTGTATGTCCTCCCCGGCCAGAAGAAGCCTCCATTGATGGCATCCAAGCAGAAGGCTGGCCGCGAACAGAGCGGCAGCCGCGAGCACCCATTCCCACCGGGCGCGGTTGAGCGTCTCGGCTGCGCTTTCCAGGCGGATCTGCCTGGAGAGCAGGGCCACAAGCAGCAGGCTGACAGCCAGTTTTCCGGCCAGCACGGCTGCCCGTTTGATGAGCGGATGCGGGCACAGGCTCAATCCGAGCCTCCGTTTCCAATGCTGCCGTCCGGCCGCATGCGCCTCCTGATGAAATATTGAAAGACAATGCTGCCCCTGTAAAGTCTGTGCAGCACCTTCGACTCCGGGACACGCCTGACGGCCCTGATTCTGGAGCGCCCCCTCTGCACAGCCGGCAGCCGCGGGATCACGCCCAGCATGCCCAGCACTGCTGCAGCCGCCCGTTTCGGAGTCCCGGCAGCCAGGGCCCCGGCGACAGTCGCCAGCTCAAGGAACAGCCTCGCCGGAAAAAGGAAAGACAGGGCTTCAAAAGAGGCGTTTTTCAGAAGCATGAGCAGGCTGTTCCTGTGATTGAGCGTCATCTTCCGCAGGCTGCCCTGCTGCAGGGTCCCGCCGCCCAGATGATAGACAACGGAATCCGGCGCGGAAACCACCCTGAATCCCGCCCAATGCAGCCGCCAATCCAGATCGATTTCCTCCATATGCGCGAAAAAATCCTCATCCAGAAGTCCAACCGTTTCTGCGGCGGACTTCCGGAGCAGGACAGCGGCGCCTGAGGCCCAGAAAATGTCAGCCGGAGCGTTGTACTGTCCTTTATCCCTCTCGAGATGATCAAAAATCCGGCCCCTGGCAAACGGGTAGCCGAGCACATCCATTTCCCCGCCGGCTGCCCCGCTGTAATCGAAAAATTCTCTGCTCTGCAGTGAAAGGATTTTCGGCTGCACGGCTGCGATGGAATCATCGGCCTCCCCGGCCGCCATCAGGGGGCCCAGCCATCCCGGATCCACTTCCGTATCATTGTTCAGGAGCAGGACCCAGGCCGTATCCGCAGCCCGTATGCCGTCGTTGCACCCGCCCGCATAGCCCCGGTTCGTCCGGTTGGACACGATGCGGACTTCCGGAAACTCGGCGGCCAGCATGTCCGCGCTGCCGTCGCCGGACGCGTTGTCCACCACGAGGACCTCAAACGGCCGGTACCGGGTCCTGCGTATGGAAGCCAGGCAGCGGCGCAGCACATCCGTTCCACCGTGATGCGGAATGACGAGGGTGACCTTTGCCTGACTGTTTTTCTTTTGCATGGACCTGCATCCGGAATCCGGGATGTGACGCGGCCGCAGCGAAACGGATGGCCCCGCAGCCTTCAAATCCCGGATCACGGATTCATCAGCGTGGTATCCGCAGCCATGGCCTTGAGCTCCTCGAGCTGCTGCCTGGCGTTTGCATCGCCGGGATTGACGGTCGCCAGCCAGTTCTCGAGCAGCGCGATGCCCTTGTCGAACTGCCGCGTGGCCGTATACACCTGCAGGAGCTGCGAGCTGGCCTGAACATCGCCGGGCCTTTCGGCCAGAACTTCCCTGAGCAGTTCCTCGGCGCGGGTCCAGTTCTGGAACATGCCCGCATAATAGCGGGCCAGCATCAGTTTCTGCGAAACGCCGACCTCATGATTGACCATGACCTGCCGGATCATGTTGTCCAGGTTCATCTCCGCGCCGGTCCGGCGGTACAGGTCCGCGATGGCCAGGACGGACCTCTCATCCGAATAGGGGATGACATCCGGCGGGATCTTCCGCGACATGCCGTCGAGAATGAGCCTCGCCTCTTCCGGCTGACCGTTGGCCACGTAGTAATCCGCCAGCTGCATGAACGCGGAGCGGTAATTCCCCATCAGCCTCAGCGTGGTCCGGTCCAGGTAGAGGTCCGGATTATCGAGCCCGCGGTACCGGTATTTATCCATCAGGTTGTGGCTCAGAACCTTCGGATCCACGTCGTCCACCTCATAGGGCATGATCTTGAAGGCCAGCCCGTCCATGCGGAAATAGGATTGAAGACCGACCATATTGTCGTTGGAGACGGTCACCGCGAAATACACGGGCCGTTTCCAGCGGCTTTCCTGCAGGATGCGCATCACCATGATGTCCTGCACCTTGATGCCCCCGGACGCGCCGGATCCGATCGTGGGCTTGACGCTGAAGGTGATGCGGTCCCTCACCTTGGCGGCCTGTTCCGGCTGGAGCTCGGACCGGAGCCTCTCCGCCAGGTCCTCCGGCACCGGGATGTACCGCTCCTGCGTTTTCCAGGCGATGGGCGCCAGGTCGTCGATCTGCTCGTCCGTCAGATTGATGGGCACCCTCGGCTCCTCGTCGCGGAGCTGCTTGATGTACCAGGCCGTGTTGAGAAGCGAAAGGTTGACGATGCGGATGTCCTTACGCACATGCTCCACCTCCTGGAGATACCAGAGGGGGAATGTGTCGTTGTCCCCGTTCGTAAAGATGATCGCATCCGGGTCGCAGGATTCCAGGATGTTCCAGGAATAATCCACAGGAACGTAATTGCCGGTGCGGTCGTGGGAATCGAAATTGAACGCGAAGAGATTCAACGGGACGGCGATGAAAAGCAGCACCGTCACAACCGCCTGCACGATCCCGGCCAGTTTTTTCCGTTTGGAGAACACCTCCGATATCCATTCCAAAATGCCGGCCATGCCCACACCGATCCAGAGCGCAAAGGCGAAAAAGGAGCCGACATAGGAGTAATCCCTCTCCCTGGGCTGGGGATCCGGCTGGTTCAGATAGATGATGATGGCGTAGCCGGTCATGAAAAAGAGCACAAAAACGGCCAGGGCTCTTTTCCAGTCCTTGAAAAAATGGTGGAACGCGCCCCACAGGCCGACCAGAAACGGCAGCCCGTACAGGCCCTTGAAGCTGATAATTTCCTTGATGAAGTCATGGTTGTCGTATGTGTCGCCGCGGCCGATGAACTGCCATCCGAAATAACGCGTGTACATCTTCTGAATCTGATAATTCCAAAAATCCGCCTTGCGGTGCAGGAAAGTCAGAAACATGTCCTCCACCCCGTACTGCTTGCGTGCGAGGTAATCCATCATGGCCGCCCAGGTGGAAGGATCGTTCTCGTTGATGGGAGGATTCAGATTGGCCCGGATATAAATGACCAGGTAGATGGAATAGGTGATGACGAGCAAAAGCGGCAGGATCCACCAGATCTTGAACACAAACCGGTCCTTCCGGTACATCCAGAACAGGGTGACGGCCAGCCAGATCAATCCGAACCATTTCATGAAACGGCCCGCATTGGCCTGATGGTTCAGTATCTCATTGTAGGCCATGGTCTCGGGATTGAACTGGTACAGCAGGATGTAGAGCAGCATGGGCACCGCAGCCTGAACGAACACGAGCATCAGCAGGCGCCGGACCGTCTGATTGTGATGGAAAAACGCGATCAGGATCACGAACGGGAACACCAGCATGTTGAGCAGATGCACCCCGACCGCCAGTCCGAAAAGGTAGAAGATGATGAGGATCAGGGGCAGGCCTGCGCTGCCCTCTGAGCGCTCCTCCCAGAAAAGCGTGAGCCAGACCGCAATGGCTGTGAAAAACATGGAAAAGCCGTAGACTTCCGCCTCCACCGCGTTGAACCATTGGCTGTCCGTGAACGCGAATGCCAGCGCTCCCAGAGCCGCGCTGCCGTATTGGATCAGCCGGTCCTGGCCGGTTTTGGGTTCCCCCCGCCATCTCTTGATCAGCTGGCCGATGACCAGGAAGGTGATCCACACTGTGACTGCGCTGATGAGCACGGAAAACAGGTTCACCCGGAGGCCGATGTCGCTCGCCAGCGGCAGCATGGTCATCAGCCTGCCGATCAGCAGGTAAAGCGGGGCGCCCGGCGGATGAATGACGCCGAGTATCAGGGAACAGGCGATGAATTCACCGCAATCCCAGAAGGAAGTCGTGGGTGCGACGGTCCTCAGATAGGTAAAAAAGGATATCAGAAAGACCAGGGCGCCTGTCAGGGCATGAATCATCCGGTTGGACCGGAACATCGACCAGTTCATCATCATCCTCCATCGGATCGCAAATGTGAAAAGGGGCGCTCCCCCGGAAAAATCCCGGAGAATTGAAAGTCCCCGGCTGCAGGCAGCAGGGATTCTGAACTGCCACGCATTTCCAAGGTAAGCCGCAGTTTTACGCGAACCATCACAGGAATGCGCCTGCAGACAGTTTTGAAAAGTTAAACTAAAAATGCATACAAATCAAGCTTAATATCTTCATTAAATTTAAACCCCTGACCTATGCGGCGGGTTCCTCAGGAACCGGTCATCCCACGGCAAGCAGCCCGAATCTTGCCTGATGATGTTTTTGATACGTTTCGATGAGTTTCCTGCCCTCCGCAGACTGCATGTTGGGATCTTTTTCAGTGATGCGGAACGCAGCCTTCCGGGCAGTCTCCAGGATTTTCCCGTCCGTGATCAGATTGGCGATTCTGAGGTTCAGCATGCCGTGCTGCCGGGTCCCGAACAGTTCGCCGGGCCCGCGTATCTCCAGGTCCGTTTCAGCGATCCTGAAGCCGTCATCCGTGGCCTCCATGGCTGAAAGCCGGGTCCGGGCATCCTCCGAAAGGCCGCCTGCTGCGAGCAGGATGCAGGTCGAGGCCGCCGGACCGCGCCCCACCCGCCCCCTCAGCTGATGCAGCTGCGTGAGTCCGAAACGCTCGGCATGCTCGATCAGCATCACAGCCGCGTTCGGCACGTCCACCCCCACCTCGATCACGGTTGTGCTGACCAGAATATGCGTCCTGCCCTCCTTGAATTCCTGCATGATGCGTTCCTTGTCCTCAGGCTTCATCCTGCCGTGCAGCAGGTCCACGCGGAATTCGGGGAATACCTCCCGGGAGAGGCGCTTGTGCGCCACCGTTGCAGCTGCGAGATCGATCTTCTCGGATTCCTCAACCAGGGGATAGACAATGTAAACCTGCCTGCCCTTCCCGACCTGCTCCCTGAGATAGGCATAGATCTTGTCCCGTTTGTCCTCGCCCCGCCAGACCGTGCGCACCGGCTTCCTGCCCGGAGGCCTCTCGTCCAGCACGGAAACGTCGAGATCTCCATACAGGGTCAGGGCCAGGGTGCGCGGGATCGGGGTGGCGGTCATGACCAGCACATCCGGCCTGGCACCCTTGCCCTGCAGGGCGGCCCGCTGCAGCACGCCGAAACGGTGCTGCTCGTCAATGACCACGAGACCGAGCCTGTGGAAGCGCACGCCGGACTCGAGCAGCGCATGCGTGCCTACAGCCAGATGCACAGTCCCTTCCGCGATCTCTTTCAGCAGGTCCCTGCGCTCGGTGTCCTTCTGCCCTCCCCTGAGCAGTCGGACGCGAATGCCCAATTCCTCCAGCCAGCGGTGCAGTGTGATATAATGCTGCTCAGCCAGAATTTCTGTGGGCGCCATGAGGGCCGCCTGATACCCGTTGTCAACCGCGTTCAGCATGGCCAGGAGCGCGACCACGGTCTTGCCGGACCCCACGTCTCCCTGCAGCAGCCGGTTCATGGGCTTGGGCGATTTCATATCCCGGAGGATTTCACTGAGAACCCGTTTCTGCGCCCCTGTCAGGTCAAAGGGCAGGGATGTCATCAGGCCTTTGTAAGTCCTGCCCGTGGATGTGAATGCGATGCCCGGTTCCACAGTCTCCCTGCGCCTGCGCTCCAGGGCCAGGTGCAGCTGGATAAAAAAAAGCTCCTCGAATTTGAGGCGATGCCTTGCCCCTGACAGGCTGGCCTGGTCTGCCGGAAAATGGACATGGGTCAGGGCCTGCCCGAGCGGCATGAGGCCCTCTTCAGCGAGCAGGGATTCCGGCAGGGTTTCCGGCATGATGCCCGGTATCATGGGCAGGAGGGCATGCAGGATCTTGCGGAAACCCCTGCTGTCCAGCCCCTTTTCGGACAGGGATTCGGTTGACGGGTACATGGGGATGATCCCGCCCGTGTGCAGGGGATTCTGTTCGCCCTCTTCGGAAATCTTGTCGTATTCCGGGTGCACGAGCTGAAGGCCGCGGTAAAAGGAAGCCTTGCCGCTGAACGCAACCGTTTCGCCGGGCTTGAACAGCCTGGACATATAGGGCGCGGACACGAACCAGACGCATTGGAGGAATCCGGTTCCGTCCCCGACCAGAACCACGAACCGTTTTCTCCTGCCCGACACCGATTCCGCTGAGTAGACGCGGCCTACGATGGTGACCTCGCGCCCGGGTTTCAGGTCGCGTATGGCCACGATGGAGCTGCGGTCCAGATATTTTCTGGGGAAATAATAGAGGAGATCCTGAATGGTTTCGATGCCGGCCCGGCGCAGCAGGTCCGAACGCTTGGGCCCGATGCCCTTGACGTACTGCACCGGCGTTTCCGGCTTGAGCCGGTTTGTCGTTTCAGCATTCATCCGGATGGCCGGTCCGCTGCTGCGTTCACCACTGAAGCAGGACGGTGTAATTCAGCACAACCTCCCCGGAAGGCGCAAGCGGCAGCGTGAATTCCGCGGTCCGGGCGTCCTTCTTGCGGAAATCGTGGGATTTTTGGGTGATGCTCCAGTCGCCCTGGAAACGCTCCTGTACCGTGATTTCCACGGCTTCCTTCTTGTGATTGCGCAGCGTGATCTTCCACTCTTCCTCGCGGGAGCGTTTGCCGACCGGTTTTGCGGACTGCTGTACCCGCTCGCCGGTCAGGTCGAACGCGTTTCCGAGCAAGATGCGCATCTTCTCGTCCGCAGGTGTGTGGTCTATCCTGTCCTCACCCACGAATTCCTGGGATCCGTCGTCGTCTTTTTTATACACGCGGATCTTTCCTTTGGGCAGGGGCAGGCCCAGGCCTTCGGACTTGCTGTTTTTAAACTCGAGGTGGACGCGCACCTTCTTTTCATCCCGGCCGCCGTCGTAGATGAAAATCTTTTTCACTGCCGTTCGCGCGGCCGGAAACAGCGAGATCTGCTTGGTCTGATTGTTCTTCACCGTTGCCCTGCGCTGCAGGGTGTAGAGATGGTATTCGAAAAAGGCCTTTTCCTCGAACTGCGGCTCCGCCCCCTTGTCGTATGCCTCCAGAGCCATGGTCCGGAACATGGGCCGCGCCTCCTCCACCCGGTTCACGTCGCCTGCCACGAGTTTCAGCCTTGCATTTTCGTAATCCGCGCCAGACTGGTTTTCAATGGAAACCCAGGCGCCGATGTCGATGAACCGGTCGTCCTGATCCGCAACAGCCACGTATTCCGCGTGCCAGTTCAGGCCTTCGGTCAGGTAGCTGATTTCGGACTTGTGGGTCTTCGCCCCCCTGTTGTCCAGGAGCCAGACCAGGGTCGGCCTCGTGATCAGGCCTTCGGGCAGTTTCGGAAAATCGAAATGCTGAACAGCCCCTGCCTTGATGACCTGCACGGCCCCGTCCGCCGTCTGGATCACGATGTCAGATGCCGCACTGAGCAGCTTGCCTGTGAAAACGGATCCCTTTTCCGTCAGCACGCGTATTTCCCTGTCCACATACTTTTCCAGGATTCTCTGGCCGCCCACCAGGTCGTATTCATAGTTCTGCTCCAGGATGGAAAGCCGGTCCGTGTCCGTGAGGGACCGGAAATGGACGGAAGTCGGATCGATCCGGGCGGCCACGTCCGTGAAGGAAAGCGTGGAAATCCCGGATGCGATTTCCAGCTCCCGGATTTCGCGGACCAGGGCGAGGTTCTGATTATACACGGTCAGTGAGAGATCCCCGGCATTCGTGCCGCATATCGCAGCGGCCATGAGCATCATCAGGCCTAATCTCATTATTTTGATCCCTCCAGCATGGCGAGGTTTTCCCCGAGTTTCTGCATCTTGCCTTCGAAATCCGCCTGTTTC
>JAFGEX010000201.1 GCA_016931355.1 bacterium | reverse complement strand
GTGCCGGCGCCCCCCTTGGTGCCGAAAACCGTGATGACCTTGGACCGGACCTGCCGGGGATCGGCCTTGTCACTCCCGGCCTGCACGGCCTTTCGAACGGCCAGAACAAGTTCCTCCTTCCGGACGGGCTGGACGAAAAATTCCCTGACGCCGATGCGCATGGCCTGCAGGATGGTGCCCGCATCCGCCTTCGCCGCTGTGACGAAAAGCATGATGCCTGGGAAATGCCTCAGGATTTTCTTTGCGAATTCAAGCCCGGACTCCACGGACGGATACAGGTTCAGGATGACGAGATCCGGATCCCATTTTCGCATCAAAGGGATGCACTGGCCGAAGTCCCTCGCCAGGGAGTTGACTTCGATTCCGGGCATTTCCTTGAGCATGGCGGTCAGTGTGTGGTTCGAATTTTCATCCGCATCCACAACTGCAATGACCGTCGGATTTTGCCTGTCTTCCATGTTTCTGAAAACTCCCTTCCTCCCTCAGGCCGGTCAGGATACCAGCCGCACGCCTTTCAGCAGAGAATTGCCGTAGCCGAAACGGCCGGTTGTCACCTTCTTGAGAAAGATCCCGATCACATTATTGCCCTGCATCCCGGTCACAAAAAAGGAGGCAAGGCCTGTCACGATGATCGTGTTCCTGCCCGACTCCGGGGCCAAATCCGGGTCGTAGAGGGGGATCTTGATGATTCTGGGGCTCGTCATGTCCGGATACAGGGAACCGGTGACCCTTGTCCCGTCCCAGGCGGCCTGGGGGTCCATGGCGATGAGGGCGTCCACGCCCTGCCGCGTCGGCCCGACCATGTTTCCGGGTTCCACCAGTATTTCATCTCCTATTGAAACCGTGCAATCGGTTCCGTTGACAATATGGTACTCGTAGATGCTGGCCCCGGTGATGGGATCGCCCCGATTGACGGGAGGGAAACAGATCGGATAATAAAAACTGGGATTCGTACCCGGCGCGCCCTTGTCCCCCGCCTTCAACACCACCGCGGTTCCATGCATCCAGTGCATGTCCGGCACGGACCAGGGCCGCATGCCCTGCGTGCCGACGAGCGTCCCGATTTCAGCGACCGCAGTCGCGGATATCTGCGCCGTCTGTACGCCGAACAGCTTGGCGAGAAAAAGCGGGACGCTCCGGTTGGCCCTGACCCGGATGCGGTCTGCAGCCGGAAATTCCACATGGCCCGGATCAACAAAAACAGCCTTCTCGATGCAGGTATTCCGCCTCGCCGTGGCGACGGCCCTGGATACAGCTTCATCCTGATCGACGATCAAACCCGAGGCTCCCGAAAGGGCCGAGGCGTCCACCGCGATCTGAAGCTGGTTTTTTGCAGTCACGATGCAGCCCACGTCTATGGCGATCGATGCGAATCCGAACATGGAAAACAGGGCCACCGCCCCAACCACGAGCAGGGTTCCCCTCTCATGCCGTGAAAACCGCCTCATGTCAATTTCCTCCGTTATGATCCGGTCTCTTCAGGTTCAGCTCAGGCGCCCCGCCGTCGGACAGGGTCTCGACGACCTGGGGCGAAAGGGTGACCAGAAGTTCCGTTTCCTTGTTCTGGTAACGGGTGCTGCTGAACAGCCGGCCCAGAACCGGGATGCTCCCCAGGACCGGGATTTTCGAAACCACCTGCGACATTTCGTTCGAAAGCAGCCCGCCCAGGATCAAATGGCGCCCGCATTCCAGTTCAACCGTGGTTTCAGCCTTGCGCGTCACCAGGGAGGGAATGCGGAATCCGCTGAGCTCCACACCGTTTTCAAAATCCAGATGGCTGACCTCCGCCATGACCCGGATGTTCACAAGCCCCGTGTCCAGCACCGTAGGCACAAAACGGAGTTTGACGCCGTACTCCTTGAACTGTATGGTCAGGGTCTGCATGCCCCCGGCTCCGGAAACGATGGGGATGGGAAATTCTCCGCCGGCCAGGAAAGCCGCTTCGGCACCGCTGATTGCGCTGACATTCGGAGCCGCGAGCACGGAAAGCAGGTTGTTCTCCTGCAGGGCCTTGAGAATGCTTGTGAAGCGGCTGGTGGGGATGGCGAAGAAAAGATCGACTGTGTTACCCAGTTCCAGAGGATCAGCCGGCACGCCGACCTTCCCTCCGAAAAGGCCCATATCAACCCGTTCGGATCCGGCACGCATGCCTTTCACGAGAAAGTCGGAGCCGAATTCCTTCAGGGCGTTTTTGTTGATTTCCATGAACCGGACATTCAGCATGACCTGGTAGGGGCTGGCCTCCGCACGGACGGAAATTCTGAATTTCTGATAGTTTCCCGATTCCGGCCAGACGACCAGGCTCGTCACGCCGGTTTTTTTCCCGTCCACCATGATCTGATGGGGCGAAATGACGGTCGCATCGGCAATGTCCGGATCCGCGATCGCCACGCGCGTGATGGGCTGGTCAAAATCTGCGATCTCCGACTGGCCGAGGAACACGGTGATGCCGTGCCGTTCCGGGTGTGCGGAGTTGCTTGTTCCTGAAAGGAAAAGATGGAAAAGAACCGCGGCTATGACCGTCCTGCGGAATGGAAGCGCCCGGCCGCATGCGGGGCTGTATCCGGGATCAGCCTGAGAAAAGAAATCGTTACCCGCCTGCCGGCTCTTCTGCGGACAGCAGGCTCGCCCGCCGTCTTCCCGGCGGGGCCTGCGCGCGCGGATGGATACACAAAAATGCTTCATGTCTTTTTTTCTCCGTGTTCAGGACATCCGGGCCGACCGTCTCTTCTTGTTTTCACAGCCGCCTGATACGTTCACTCTGTGCTCCGGTCGCCGCTGCTCTCAAACGTTACTTCCTCGCGCTTGGCCGAACGGATGACTTCGACGACCTGCGGACGGACGGATTCTTTAGGGCTGCTCCTCCTCGGGGTCGATCCCGCGGATGTTTGCGTTCCGGATTTGGCGATGAGCTCCCTGAGTTTTACGCCGGCCGTGGACCTGGAGGAACGGTCCGAGTTGTTCCTCAGGCTAAGTTGCAGTTTGCCCTCCGTGCTGGCGAGCACCAATTTCTCCGCATCATCAGGCGTGACGAGCAGCGTGACCGTCTGCACAATGACAGGGTCGTCCTCTTTTCTCTCGAAGGTCTGGTCCACAGCCAGAACCTTGATGTCCTCCAGGATGATCTTGGTACTGGACTCCTCTTTCCTGGCCGGGGCGGAAACGGTGACCAGCACATCCACCCGGGCATCCGGCAGAATGAAACCGCTCACGCCGCTTGAAGTGTTGACCGAAACGGTCAATGCGCGCATGCCCGGAGGGATGATGCTCGAAAAGCCGCCTTCCGATCCGGTCGGAGCCAGTTTGGTTTCCAGAACAGCCTCGCCGGGCTGTATTTCCATCCGGACAACCCGATCCACCAAATCGGATGCATCTGAGAAGCACCCGGCAGGCACAATGGTCTCCGGCCAGTCGCCTGTCCTCAGATCGGATGCATCCAGTTTCTTCCCGGCCGGCAGAAGCAGGCCTGCAACAACAACTTTCCTGAAAGCCATTTTGGGCTGGGCTGCCTCCGCCTTCTGATGACGGATCGCCTGGTACAGCCCGAATGTGGCCAATGCGCTGGCCGCAACCGCTACGGGCATGATGACTCTCATCCGGAAAATCATATCCTTCTCCTGGTTTTATCTTTCCCAGCGCATCACCGTGCTGCGCTTGAGCGAGAACGGCCCGATTCCCGGGATGACGGAACCCGTAATGGGGGTGTAGTAGGCGGAAACCGTGGCCGTGACTTCATTGGAAGCATTCGGCCCGGAAATCCAGATGGTGGGATTGTAGATATGAGCCGCGGACAGCACATTCCGGGCCGCCTGCTCGGCCCGAGCGACATCCGGACTCGTGACCGCCGCAATGCGTGCGGCTTCCCTCGCCGCACTGGACAGGACGCCCGTCACCTCCCAGAGCCTGCCGAATTCAATGATGCCGAAAAGCAGAAAAACAAAAACGGGGAGAAGCAGGGCGAACTCGACCAGGGACTGGCCTTTCTGAGAATTTTTAAACGGGATCATGGTTCCCCCTTCCTGATGCAGGCTGAGATGCGCCGGACCGGCGCTGCTTCATCAAAAGAAGGGGGAGGGACATGGACAGCTTTTTTCAAACCTGCGAAGAGTGGTGAGCACTCTCCCCCGCCCAAGCCTGAACGGCCGCCCTTTCCTGTCCCTCCTCCCTGCCCTTGATGCTGCAGAAAATCCGGTCCCAGGCCCCCGCCAGCCTTACAAGGCATTGGCTATGGAATTGATCACCGCGCTGATCTGGTTGCCCAGCAGGGTGACTGCGACAATCGCGACCACTGCGATCAGGACGAGGATGAGGGCGTACTCGGAGAGGGTCTGGCCTTCTTCCCGGCGAAGGGACTTCATGAAGTTGTTGAGCTTACGCATGACTGACTCCTTGTGTTTTGGGTGTGTTCCGATCTTCTTTCATCGAACAGGTCCTTCTTAAGGTTTCCGTTTCTTGACCACCTCCTTCTTTGCGGAATCACCCTCTGATGGATTTCACCCACACTGGAAGTCATGCCGGCCTTCATCCGAACGCCGGAAATAGAAAAGGGCAGTACCTTCACGACATCAGTGATGGAATCCATAACTCCCGCCAGAGAGATATTCCAAAATCTTTTCCCAAAACTACTTTTCCGGTGTTGAGATGTACAAAAAATGTACCAGTGCCGGATTCAGACATCCTGCGCTTTCCGTTATGTGTTATTATTAATGAATTTATGTGAAGTCTGAATCCAGGAGGGGTTGTTCAGAATCCGCGTGATCCAGGTGAAAAATATTCTCGATGAGGAAATTTTTTCCGGGAAAAATCTTTACTTGAACCTAACGGTGGGCGCATGCCATGCGGGTTGACATCAAAGGATGGCGATACTTTGAAGAAAATCACCCAGGCCGGGATTCGCGGCCGGATGCGTCCTGTTCCCGCAGCCCTGTTTTTTCTCTTCTGCCGAGAACGTACAGAATGCCGCCGGCCAGGGCGATATACCAGAGAAACAGGAGGCGCAGGATGCCGAACATCGCGGCCGGCCCGCCCGGCACGCCGAACCAGCCGAAAAAGATCACGGTGCCGGCCTCCCTCACGCCGTAACCGCCTATGGACGGAAGCAGCACGGAAATGAATGTCAGCGGTATCACGGCGAAGAAAACACCGAACGAGGCCCGGAAATCCGGGATGGCCAGGGACAGGACATAGGCGCTCGCAATCTGGATGAACTGGCTGAACAGCGTGAGAAAGCCTGCAAGAGCCATCCCGCCGAAATCCTTCCTGCACGCATCAAAGGCGTGGACCGCATCCTGCGCACCGGAATGGAACCGGCGCAGCGATGCGGCCTGCAGCATCCGCCTGATCAGTCCCCTGAAGGAACGGGAAATGATCAAACCGCCTGCAGCCAGCGTAGTGCCGAATAGCACAGCTGCGGAAATCAGAACGGGCCGGGGTATGGCGATGTGCTCGAAAAAAGCGATGCCCGTGGCCAAAACCAGGACCAGGGAAATCCAAAGGCCGATGATGCGCTCCACCAGGATGGTCCCGTACAGGCCTCCCAACGGAAGTTTCAGGTCCTTGGAGGCCATGAGCCCGCGCACCACATCCCCGCCGTTTCCCGTGGGCAGGAATGTGCTGAAAAAATATCCGATGAAACAGTAACGGAGGGATGTCCAAAAGGGAAGCCTGTATCCGCAGATTTGCGTGATCCTCTTCCATCGCAGCGCCGCAGGCACGATCCAGACAGCATGGATCAGAAGCGCTGCTGCGAGAACCGGCCAACGGACATGGGACAGGCCGTCAATCATTTCCTCCATGCGCACGGAGGAGAAGAACCAGGCCACCGTGGCCGCGGTAAAGAGAAGCCTGATCCCGAATCGCAAGCGTTCACGCGCCATGAACAGGCTCTTTCCCCGTTATTTCATGCCCAGTTGCCTGCGTATCCAGGCCATGCGATAGGCATGATTTTCCCCCGGCAGGCTGTGCCCGGAGTAGGGGTAAACGACATACTCCCTGCGCGAGGACAGGTTGTTGAAGGCCGCAAAATTGATGCGCGGAGGGCATACGTCGTCCAGAAGCCCTACGGACATGAGCACCGGAGCCTGCACCCGGGGAGCCAGGTTTTTGATGTCGAAATAGGAAAGCGTGTGAAACACGCGGTCCCAGGTCATGCCGGGCGTCTTTTCGACGTATTGGGCAAATTCGTTGCCCGGCCAGACAGCCAGCTTGAAATAATGTTTGAAATCGGACAGGAAAGGCACGCCAGGAACGCACAGCCGGATCCGGTCCGGTGCCAGCGCAGCGGTCGCGAAGGAAAGCGCCCCTCCCTGGCTGCCGCCCTCCACCACAATGCGTGTCTGATCCACCTCCGGACGGATAAACAGGAAATCCAGCGCGCGGAGGCAGTCCATGTAGGCGCCGCGGTAAATGTAACATTCCGCGTCGTGCAGATGGTCCTGCAGGTATCCCGGGAACCCGGGATTGACATCCCATCTGCTGTTTCCATGGCCCCGCACATTGAGCCCAAAACTCACGAAGTCTTCATCCTGGACCATCCAGGCGGGCTGCATGTTCGTCCCGTATCCCTGCACATGCAGGATGGCCGGATAGCATCCTTCCTTCCTGGGTCTGGAATACCATCCTCGGACGAGCACATTGCCGAGGGACCGCATCTCCACCAGATACACATCCCGGGTCTGCGTGCACAGGCTGTCCTTCTGTATCATGACGAACTGCGGATCCACGGCTGCCAGTTCCCATTTGGCCCTGGCCCAGAAATCCGTGAAATCCTCCGGCGCATCCGGGAGGGAAATGACGCGTTCCGGCTCAACAGCGAAGGCGAACTTGTGAATCGTCGTGTACAAAGAGCTTTCGAATGCGGCGCTGGCCAGATAAAATCCGGGCAGCAGGTCCGGGATTGTGAAGGGGACCAGACGGTCCGAATGCCTGCGCGACTTGACGGACTCGGCATGATCGACGATCAGATCCCCGAAATCCGTCGTCACCTGCACGCGGATTCTGCCCTCCAGGGTCTCGTCGCTGGCGTTGCGCAGCGACACCGGTATGGTAAAATGGCCGTGATCCATGAACACATGATCCGGATTCTTAAGCGCAACGCCGAGCTTGAACAGGTCCGCAAAACCGCGCATCGTCAGGACAGCCGGCGTCCCGTAGAGACCGCCGCCTCCTCCTGAATCGTAAACCCGGACTGCGATGACATTGGGCTTGTCCCAGCGGATGCGCACAGGTGTGACCGCGTATTCGCGCTCCGCATCGTAGCGCGTCTCATAAACAGGCGGGAACCCGCCTGTGGAGCCGATTTTTTCCCCGTTGAACCAGGTTTCATCCACATCGTCGATTTTTCCGAGTTTGAGGATGAATCCTCTCTGCTTCTGGGCCTTGGCCCTGAGCGACGAAGGGATCACGACCGTCGCGCGATACCACCCATACCCGTCGTAACCGGCATGGCCTTGCTCCTCCCATAAAATACCGGTTTGGATGGCTTCCCAATCCCGGTCGTTAAAGGATGGATCCGCCCATGCCGGATCATCGCCTTTCTGGAACTTCCAGGCCAGGGGGGCCATGTCCTGAGCCGGGACAGATGCATAAAAAAGACAGATGAGTATGGCGGTCAGCCGTATCGGTATCGTTCTCATCGCCGTTCTCCTCGTATGACTGGATGAAGCCGGGCAAGATATAGCAGCCCGGATAATGTATGTCAAAAAGCGAAAAAAATCAATCATATTGTTGACCGGAACGGGAACCCGGCAGCCGTTCCGGGTGTAAAATGTGGAATATCCAAAAGAGAGAGGGATATATGAAAAAGCCGTTATGGATTGTCCTTTTCATTTTCATGCTGGCCGCGGGTTTGCATGCGGAAACCGGCTCGATCCGGGGGACCGTCACGGACGCCCAGACCCAGGAACCCCTGTATGGGGCCAATGTCCTGCTTCTGGATACGGAGCGCGGCGCATCCACGGACGAACGGGGCAATTATGTGATCGACAACATTCCGGTCGGCGCCTACCGCATCCGCATCACTTACATCGGTTACAAGTCATTGGTCAAAACAGACATCATGGTGAAGTCCTCATCGCCTGTTTTCGTGAACGCAGAGCTGGAGCCGGACATCATCGCCGGAGAGGCTGTGACCGTCACCGCCGGTTACTTCCAGGCCGAAGTCGAAACGCGGCCCAGCACGATCGGACTGTCCCGGGAGGAGATCCGGAGATTCCCGGGGGGGTTCGAAGACATCGTCCGGACCGTGTCGACTCTGCCGGGCGTTTCGATCAACATGGCGGGCGGCCGTAACGACCTGCTGGTCCGGGGCGGCGGCCCCTCCGAAAACCTTTACCTGATCAACAACATCGAGGTGCCCAACATCAATCATTTCGGAACGCCCGGAAACACGGGCGGCAGCCTGAGCTTCGTCAACCTCGATTTCGTGGACGAGGTCTCCTTTTCAACCGGCGGATTCGGAGCCCGCTACGGGGACAAGATGTCGTCCGTCACCGATCTCACCATGATCCGGAGGATACCGGACCGCATCGAGCCCAAGGCCACGATTTCAGCCACACAGTACGGGTTCGATTTCGAGGCGCCCCTGAGGCGGAGCGGAAACCTGATCTTTTCGGCCAGGAAAAGCTATCTCGACCTCATCTTCAAGGCTGCAGGCCTGCCGTTCGTGCCCGTTTATACGGATTTTAACATCCTGGCCAACTACGACATCACGCAGAAGGACAAGCTCTTCTTCGTGGGCTTCTCGGCAATCGACAACGTGGACAGGAACCAGTCTACTGAGGAAAACCGCGTTTTCAATGCCGGGCTGCTGGACAACTCCCAGTACAAGGGGATTTCGGGATTGAATTACCGGCGCCTTCTGGCGAACGGCTACCTGGACGCAACGGCCAGCGTCAATCTTTCCCGGTTCAGGCTGAGCCAGATCGACCGGGATGAAAAAACCTGGTTTGAAAGCGACGCGGATGAATGGGAATACGCCGCGAAACTGCAGTTCTTCTATCGCCTCCATCCGAGCCTGTATGGGCTGTCCGGCATTTCCGTCAAACGGATCCGCTACGAAAACCTGACCGCTTTTGCGGACATCATCTATGACCGGTCCGGGAACCGGATCCCGCTGGAGCGGCTCGGGCTCCCGAAATCGATCGATCAGAACAGGATCGCGGGAAAAACGGCCGGTTTCCTCGAACTCGAATGGAATCCGCACCCGCGGATTTCGGCAACGGCAGGCATGCGCGCGGATCATTTCGATTTCATCGACCGCCCCTGGAGTTTCTCCCCGCGCGCGTCCATGAAGGTCAAGCTGGATGACCAAAACAGCGTCCGCGCAAGCGGCGGATTGTATACGCAGGCGCCATCCTATATCTGGGTGGCCAACAGCTTCAACCGCGGCCTGAAACCCCTCAGCAACCGGATGGCCGTGCTGGGGTGGGATTACCTTCCGAGAATCGACACGCGCGTCTCGGTGGAAACCTATGCCAAGGAATACAGGGATTTGCCCGCAGGCACGATACCAGGGGTCAATGACTATCTGGTGCTGACCAATGCAGGCACTTCATTCGGCGGCAGGGAGGACGAGTTCCAATCCTTCGGTTTGTTCCCCCTGGCCTCCACGGCCAGGGGCCGGTCCTGGGGCCTGGAGCTTTCCGTTCAGAAGAAATTCTCATCCGTGCCGATGTACGGTCTGTTCAGCCTGGCGTACAACGAATCGGAGTTCGACGCTCCCAACGGAAAAACCTATCCGGGCCAATACGATCAGCGCTGGATCCTGAACCTGTCCGGAGGGTACATCTTCAACTCCAAATGGGAAGTCTCTGGGAAGTTCAGGTATTTCACCGGGATCCCGTACACGCCGGTTTACAGGCCGTCCGCGAATCCGGTCAGCCCCGGCATCATCCAGAATCTGCCGGACGAGTACCTTTCCGCCAGGCTCGGCTCCGGGCATCAGCTCGACGTGCGTGTGGACCGGACATTCAACTTCCCGTCCGCCACCCTGATCGTGTATGTGGACATCCAGAACGTTTACAATTACAAATTCCCCATGAAGCCGCAGTACGATTTCTGGAACGACAAGGTGGAGACCCGGGGATCCATCGGCATACTCCCGTCCATCGGGATCAGCCTGGAAATATAAATCGAGACTCGGGATTCGGGGATAGGGGTTCGGGAAAGACGTGCATCGGTCATTGTGAAAAGACGGGATTCGGGGATCGGGAATCGGGGATCGCTAAAAGAGGGGCGGTGTCTTCCCGGGTTTTACGGGTGGCAAGATCCCTGGTTTTATCATGATCCAGAGATGCAACCTGTGGCTGCGAACCACACGCCCGGGATCCGGGGTGGGGGAAAAACGTGCTCCGGGCTTCGGGCATCGTGAAAAAACGGGGATCGGGGTTCGGTAATCGGGGCTCGTGAAAAGAGGGGGGACGTGAAATCGGAAATCGACAATCGTCCATCGTCAATCGGAAATGATCATCTCACTGAGTTGATTCTATTTTTCAAAGCACAGAACGCAGCTCTTCCCTCCGGC
The DNA here is from genome assembly GCA_016931355.1 of bacterium. Lineage (GTDB taxonomy): Bacteria > Zhuqueibacterota > QNDG01 > QNDG01 > JABMRT01 > JAFGEX01. The sequence continues at coordinate 2,597 of JAFGEX010000201.1, read as the reverse complement.
GCATATCTTTTCATCCCCGGAAAACCTGAAGCTGCAGCCGAATTCCGCTGCCCAAACAGAATACTCCGTACTGCAGATCCGGCTGCCGATTTTTTCAGCCAGATGGGCCCGGTTCGAACGCAGCAGTTTCTCGTACCACGGGCATCCGGTGATGCGCACCTCGAAGCCTTCCGGCGTGTCTGAAATCTCAAAGACGAACTTTTCCAGCTCGAGCTTTCTCGCATAGCATCGGCGCAGGGATTGGATGCCGCCTTCCTCCGCCATCATCACCCTGAGCTGCCTGGCCTGAATCTTCGGCATGACCGCCCAAACAGCGGCATCCATTTCCAGAGCCGCGTCAAATCCGTATTTCTCCTCGATCTTCATGAACCACAGGCCGTCAACCGCGGTGTAGCTCCTGAGCAGATATTCCTGGATTTCTTCCGGTTTCATGGGACGGTTTCTCATGGATGCTCCATTGCAGCGAGCTGCCCGCGAATCTTCGATCTAAGGGGAAAAATTCGATTGTGGTCTTCTCATTACCCCGGTACAGGTCACAGGGCATCCCCCACGGCAAACCGTATGGTATGCGCTTGCACCCGGATTGAAGCTCCCCGGCAGTGAGCTGCCGGGGAATCTCCGATCTGCAAAGAAAAAGTCATTTGGATTCGCTCGCTTACCCCGGGACAAGCCCCGGGGAATGCGCTCGCCGCCGTATTCAGGATCCTCACCCGGACTGACTGAGTGTACGGATGAGGATCAGCAAACCCGCGATTCCCAACAGCGCGCCCAGGGCAGGCAGTATCCAGTCCCGACGCGAAAAACCCGGCTCGAGCAGGCTCTCCCTGAGATTTGAAGGATTGTAATAAACCGGTACGGTGCTGCCCGCAGGATATTTGTCCAGCACAGCCTGCGCATCGTCCGCACCGCGCTTCCGTCCGGAAGCCAGACTCACCCTCCTGCAGGCGTACACGATGCCGTCCACTTCATAAACGGCCTGTACTTCAGCCTCGAAGCGCTGCCTGCGACCGGATGCGCCTGTCGTCCTCAGCCCGGAGCGGCTGACGGATCCGGAGGCTGCCGGCCAGGTCCGGGAAGCCATGGCAGCAGCCAATCTCCTCAATCCGGACACGGACAGCGCGATCCCGGCTGCCATGAAACCGGCTGCGAAGAACACCGGCAGCATCATGGATATCCAGTCCTTTTACGAATGGGTTCTGTCAAGAGATCGACTCCAGGGTCATGAAACCACCTGACGCCTAACCGGCTGCGTCTTTCTTCCTGCCTTCCGTCTCGCGGATCACCCGCTTGAGAACCTTGCCCACCGCGCTTTTGGGAAGTTCCTCCACGAATTCGATTTCCTTGGGCACCTTGAACTTGGACAGCTTGTCCTTGCAGAACTGGACGATTTCACCCTTGCTCAGGGTTTCGCCTTTTTTCACCACGACAAAGGCCTTCACCACTTCGTCCCGCACGCGGCTCGGGATTCCGACAACAGCTGCCTCCACGACTTTGGGATGCTGATGCAGCACTTCCTCCACCTCGCGCGGATACACGTTCATGCCCGCGGAGATGATCAGGTCCTTCTTCCGGTCCACGATGCGGAAGAATCCCTCCGAATCCATGACCGCGATATCCCCCGTGTACAACCATCCGTCCTTCAGAACACCCGCGGTCTCCTCAGGCATGTTCCAGTATTCCCGCATGACCTGCGGGCCTTTGACCGCCAGCTCGCCGGTCTCCCCGGTCTGCAAAGGCTTGCGCGTGTCCGGATCCACGATTTTCGCATCCGTATCCGGCACGGGCAGTCCGATCGTCCCGCTCTTGCGGTAACCGAGAACCGGATTGACATGTGTGACCGGCGACGTTTCGGACAGTCCATACCCCTCCACCAGCTTCCCTCCGGTCAGGGCCTCGAAACGGCTCTGCACCTCCTGGGGCAGGGCGGAGCCGCCGCTCACGCAGAGCTGTATGGACCCCACGTCCTTCGGCGATACGTCCGGATAATGGTTGATCGCATTGTACATGGACGGCACTGCGCAGAAAATGGTGGGCCTGTGCTTCTTGATCCGCTTCATGACCTCCGCGAGCTCGAAGCGCGGCACCAGCAGCATGGTCGAGGCGCAGGAAACGGAAAGATGCAGGCCCGTGGTCATGCCGTAGCTGTGGAAGAAGGGCAGCACGCAGAGCAGCACGTCCTTTCCGGTTTCCGTGATGTAAAGCCATGTCTTGGTCTGCAGGACGTTCACGAGCGCGTTGCGATGCGTCAACACGGCCCCCTTGGACACGCCGGTCGTGCCGCCTGTATAGAGCAGGACCGCGATATCCGAGGCATCGACTTTCGCAGGTTCGCTTTTCGGATGCGGCATGCGCATCAGATCCCTGTACAGGTAGACCTGATCGGCCTGATCCGTCCGTATGCCGGACCTGTCCTTGAGACCGTAGAGGAACCCGATGATCCCGGGCAGGAAATCCTTGACCTGGGTCACGATGATGTGCTTGACGCCGGTCTGATTCCTGACCTGGGCCAGCCTCGGATACAATTTGTCCATGACCACGACGGTCTCCGCTCCGGAATCCGAAAGCTGCTTGGCCAATTCACGTTCCACATAAAGCGG
>JAFGEX010000200.1 GCA_016931355.1 bacterium | reverse complement strand
CCGGTCCACGGTCAGGCTTCCCTCATAATTCAGGTCCGCGCCTGTGACCGTGGCGCGGTGTATTTTGGCTCGAAGGATTTGCCTCCACATTGATGCTTACTCCATCCCTTATGTTTCAGGTCCGGTCTTGCGCCCGGCCCTCCAGACATGGACGATGCGATGCACGGCCGTGATATTGGAAAAAACGGCTATGATCCAAACCGCCGCCGCCAGCGCAGCGGGGCTGATGAGGCCGCCGGCGGACAAAAGGATCATCCTTTCGGCCCGCTGGAGGAATCCGACCTTGCAATCCATGTTCAGGCCCTCCGCGCGCGCACGCACATAGCTGACCATCATGGATCCGCTGAGCGCGATGAATACGGCGGCTGTGGTTGCCGACCACTCTTTCTGCATAAAATACCAGGCCGTTCCCAGAAAAAAGAAAATTTCCGCGTACCGGTCCAGGGTTGAATCGTACAGGGCGCCGAATTTGGAGGTTTTTCCGCCTGTCCGGGCGAGACTCCCGTCCAGAGAATCGCATAATCCGGCTAGGAGGAAGAGGATGGAAGCCCCCTTCAATCGTCCGGCGGCCATGCAGACGCCTGCCGCTGCGCTGATCAGGAGTCCGAGCGTCGTCAGGACGTTCGGATGGATGTTGAGTTTCAGGAAAAACCGGACAACCGGCAGCGTGGCCTCGTGGTACCTGCTTTTGCACGTATCGGAGATCAGTTTATTCGGCATGGTTTTTTTCATCGGACAGACCGTTTCCCCCCAGAATGAGAACGAATTCACCCCGGACGGGGCGAGCCTCAAAGTCAATCATGCAGGATTTCAATGTTCCTCGCGTCACTTCCTCGAATTTCTTCGTCAATTCACGGCAGACTGTGACAGGCCTGTCTCCCAGCGCCCTTTCCAGATCGGCCAGGGTTTTCAGGAGGCGGTGTGGGGACTCGTACAGAATGATCGTCCTCTCCTCATTCTTCAACGTCTCGATCCGGGTGCTGCGTCCCTTTTTAACGGGCAGGAACCCTTCAAACGCGAAACGGTTTGTGGGCAGGCCTGAAACCGTGACTGCCGCGACCGCTGCGGACGGGCCGGGTACCGGGATGACCGGGATGGATTCCCGCGCTGCTGCGCAGACCAGGTGAAAGGCAGGGTCTGAAATGCCGGGCGAACCTGCGTCAGAGACCAGCGCCACGGACTTTCCATTCAGCATCTGCGAGATCAGGACAGGCGTCCTGCGTTCCTGGTTGTACGCGTGGTAGCTTTCCATCCGGTTTTTGATTCCGTAATGATGGAGCAGCAGGCCTGTTCTCCGCGTGTCTTCCGCTGCGATGAGATCGGATTCCTTCAGAATGCGCAGGGCCCTCAGGGTGATGTCCTCCAGGTTGCCTATGGGTGTGCCGACCAGATAAAGAACACCCGTGCCTTCACCCATGTTTCAGCCCAGCCTTCCGATGTTTTGACCGGAATCCAATAGCGAGCGCATCCTTCATCCGGAAAATGGGGGATGAACCTTCCGCAATGACCGTAGGGAAGGCACGATGCCTCATGCGGGAAGCTTCAATCCCGGGCTTTATTCACCTCAAAAGCAAGTTATAATAAAAAAAAACAAGGAAAAAGTCAAGGTTTTCATCATGGGAGTTCAAAAATTAAAGCCTCTGACCTTTGTGAATCTGCTGGCGAGTGCAATCCCCTTAGGATTGTGCCGGCGTAGGCGGGCGATTCTGAATGACCTTTTCCCTGCAGATTGAAGATTCCCCGGCAGAAAGCTGCAGGGGGGCCTCCATCCGGCAGCGGGCTCCCTTCCCGCACAAGCTGCGGGACAGGCAATCGAATACAGGTGTTGATGTCTTTCCCCGCTGCTCTTCGAAAATCTCCTGCTGTGTGGGGCAGGGAGCTTCTGTCTGACAGCCGGCGAAGGCTGTGGACCGGATGATCCCTGTCCTTCCAGAACAGAGAACCCTGTTTTGTGCCTGTTTGCCGGTTCGGTTTCATTCATGCGGGGAATTTCTATACGGAAGCGGGCGGTTTCATCGGATTTTTTTCCCTTGACAATGTGGGTTTTTTTTGTTAAAATCTTTTGCGTGCGGATTAAGGTATTGAAATTAAAAGTAGAAGGAGGTGCAGGGAATGACAAGAGGTGCAAAAGTTATCGGGTTGGGGCTGTTCTTGATCGTGCTTGCAGCCTCGCTGGTCATGGGCGGATGTTCCCGTTACGCCAATGAAAAGCAGATGACTCAGTTGGAAGAGTCCAAGGCCGCCACTCTGGAAGCCGAGGAAAAGGTCGCCCAGTTGGAAAAAGAAAAGGCCGAGTTGGAAGCAAAGCTGGCCTCCAAAAAGCAGGAATTGCAGGACGTTCAGGCTGAAAAAGAAAAAGTCAAAGAGAAACTGGGCCAATAATCGGCATAAAACCGGATTCATCCTGAAGGAGGGAGTCAAATGAAGATAAAGGGTACGGTTGTTTTTTCCTTCTTGATGGCGGCTGTTTTGCTTCTCTCGCTGAACAGCGCTGTGTTCGCCCAAGAAAAAATAAAGATGGATGAGTACAAGGCCGAATTGGCCGATTACACGGCCCGCCAGGCGGACTCGGAAGCAAAGATCGCCAAGCTGGAAGGCGAAATCGAAGCGCTCAAGAAAGAAATCGACGGCGTGCAGGCAAACATCAATGCTGAATGGGAAGCCATTTACGACGTGATGGGCGTCACCTATGCCGAAGTGGATGCCTACCGGAGCGAGCTGAACGCGATCGATGCGGAAATCGACGGTCTGGCCGCCTTGTCTCCGGAGGAGCTCTTTGAAAAAGCGGATCAGGTCGATGCGCTGAAGAAGCGCATTGCGGAAGCCAAGGCCAACAAAATCGGCATCCTGAGCGAAATGGAAGAGAAAATCGCCGCGCTCGAGGGCAAACTGGCCAACCTGGAAGCCAAGATACCGGGCAACAAATACGATCAGTACACGGTGGTCAGGGGCGATTACCTGTGGAAAATCGCAAAGAAACCCGACATCTACGCAGATCCCTACCAGTGGATAAGAATTTACTGCGTCAACAAGGATCAGATCAAGGATCCCGATGTGATCAATCCGGACCAGGTTTTCAACATCGCCCGCGGCGTCGGCCGGAACGAACATCTTGTTGAGAAGGGCGAATGGCTGTCCAAGATATCCGGCTATTCGAAGGTGTTCAGCGATCCGACCAAATGGACCAAGCTTTACGAAGCCAACAAGGACATTGTCAGGAATGCGAACCTGATTTATCCTTACCAGGTTCTGACCATTCCCCGTGATTAGACGATGAAGGGATAAAAGCCCGAACGGTCATTATCAGGGCTTCAATATCAAATGATCATTTGATTCGGTCATTTCAAAAAGCTCTCTGCACCCTGGCGTTGGTCAAGGACTGAGAGCTTTTTTATTGGATCATGGAAAACGAGAAGAAATTTTCCCTGGGCGGAATCGACCAGCAGGCGCTGTTCGGCCCGCATGACGGCTTTATCCGGCGGATCGAGCAGGCGTGCAATATTTCGTCGCTCGCCAGGAACGGCGATCTGGTCCTGATCGGGCAGGAGGCGGATGTGGAAAAGGGCGCACGGATTCTGGGCGAACTGTCCGGCCTGATCCGGCGGAACAGGCAGCTCACTCAGACGGATGTTCAGATGGTCATCGATGTCGCCCTGTCCTCTGCTGAGCCGACCGAACCTTCAGCCCTGGGGGAGTCTCCTCCCGTGCTTTTTTCCGGGAAAAAGGGCAAGATCTATCCGAAGACTGCAGGCCAGGCCGCCTATGTGGAAGCCATCCGGAAGAACGACATTGTATTCTCCGTGGGGCCGGCCGGTACGGGTAAAACCTATCTTGCGGTTGCCGCGGCTCTGGCGGGCATGCAAAACAAGGAGATCTCCAAGATCGTTCTGACACGCCCCGCCATAGAAGCGGGTGAAAATCTTGGTTTTCTTCCCGGCGATCTCATGGAAAAGGTGGATCCTTACCTGCGTCCGCTGACGGATGCCCTTTTCGACATGCTGGCCATCGATCAGATGGAGAAGTACTTTGAGCGCAAAATCATTGAAATCGTGCCCCTGGCCTTCATGCGGGGAAGAACCCTCAACCATGCCTTCGTCATTCTGGACGAGGCGCAGAATACATCCGCAACCCAGATGAAGATGTTTCTCACGCGCCTCGGATCGCAATCGAAGGCCGTGGTCACCGGCGACATCACCCAGATCGATCTTCCGGAAAACACAGAATCCGGCCTGGTCCAGATCCGGGATGTCTTGAGGAACATCAGCGGCATCCGGTTTGTGGAACTGACCAAATCCGATGTCGTCCGGCACAGGCTGGTCAAGGAGATCATCCAGGCCTACGAGGACTACCATAACCGGCAGGAGGAGAATCCATAACATGCGGTTCGTCTGGACCTGGCTGACAACCCTTTTCGGTCAGGGGAAATCGGATAAACAAAAGCCATTTTTGGGCATCCGGCCCCAGGATACGGAAAAACCATTCTATCGCTGGCTGACCGTTTTCATCCTGGGCCTGTCGATCACCTGGATGATGCCGAGGGGCCGGTCGCTGCAGTTTTCGGAATTCAAGGAGGGGAGCATCAGCAGCCAGCGCATCGTCGCCCCTTTCGGTTTCGAAATCCTGAAATCCGACGAGGAATATCTCCGCGACCGCCGGCAGGCCGCCCAGGGCGTGCCGCCCGTTTTTTCCAGGGACCGGGAAGCCCTGCAGCAGGTTCAGAACCAGATGGATCAATTCTTCAGGGAGATTTCCAGGATAGAACCGGGGCAGGAGGGTTCCGGCGAGTGGATCTCGGATTTGAAGCGCAGATTCCCGGGGATCATTCTGTCTGAAGCCGGTTGGATCCTGCTCGCCGGGGGTATCCGGGACGGCATGGACTGGGCGAAGCTCGGGAAGGAATCCAAGACCATTGTCCGGGATGTCATGGCATTGGGCGTCATGAATGAAGCAAAGGCCGGTTTCGATGCGCCGGATCAGCGGCTGCTGGTGGATGAGGGCAGCGAGGAGGCCGCCTACCCTCTGAGCCGGTTCAGCGATGTCGAGGAGGCGCGCATCAAGGCGGCCGGCCGCGCCGTTCAGGCGTTCCCCCTTCCGCCTGTCCGAAACCTCGCTGTGGAGCTTGTCCAGTCCTTTGTCAGGCCCACTTTGAAATACCAGAAGGAATTGCATGAGAGCCGCATTCAGGAAGCGCAGGGCCGGGTGCCGAGGAGCAGCGGTTTCGTCGATGAGAATGAAAAAATCGTGGACCGCAACGAGCGCGTCACGCCGGAGATCCGGAAGAAACTGGTCTCCCTTGAAACCAAGATAACCGAAAAAGGCATGCAGGGGGGAGGCATCCGGGTCGTGCTCCCGTTCGCCGGACGCCTGGCATTTGTTTTCGGCCTTTTGTTCATCATGGGCGTGTATATCCGCCTGGAAAAAAGCGAAATCCTTGAAAAGACGAAATCCGTCCTGCTGATGTCGCTCATCATTCTCCTGACCGCAGGCGTCAGTTTCCTGATCTTCAAAATCGAAAGCAGCGCCCAGGAGGCGCTTTCAGGTCAATTGACCCCGGCGGCCATGGGTGCCATGTTGCTGGCCAGCGTATTCGGCGACCGGATCGGATTCACGGGATCGGCGGTTCTCGCGCTGCTGATCGGAGGCATCTGGGGCAACGATTTTGACGTGGCGGCGATTTCCTTTCTGACCGGGGTTGTGGGCGTTCTGGTGATCACACGCATGAGAAACCGCAGGCAGCTGATCCAGGCCATCCTGATGATGATCGCGGCATACCTGGCGGGCGTCACGGCCATCGGGCT
>JAFGEX010000199.1 GCA_016931355.1 bacterium | reverse complement strand
TGGGCCAACGCATCCCGACGCATCATCACGGTTGAATGTATGATAGGATTTTCAAAGCATAATCGCCACTTGATGACTGCCGACGAACTCGGAAATCTTTTTTTCATTCCGGGAACACCGTCCGGATCGATCAATTGATAACCAGTGCCTAAGACGCCTATTTCCGGATGTTGCATCATGAAATTTTTTTGGCATTCTAGCCGCTCAGGCATGCTGACGTCGTCCGAATCCATGCGCGCAATAAATTTCCCTTTCGCGCACACCATTGCCTTATTCAGAGAGGCCGTCAACCCCAGTTTTTTTCCGTTGCTGATCAAACGAATTCTTCGATCATCGAATGAATGGATAATTCTGCTGGAATGGTCCGTGGACCCGTCATCGACAATAATGAATTCAAAATTCGAAAAGCTCTGATTAAGAATACTATGAACAGCGCCGTGTAAATATTTCTCGCCGTTATGGACCGGCATGATGACACTGATTTCAGGCGATAGCACCCCGACTCCTTGATCAAAATCTGCCTGGAATGGTTGCTCTAATCGCAAACGCCCGCTCTAAAAAAATGATCCCGTCGGCAAACGCTTGAAAGAAGTAATATGCAAAAATCCCGTTCAATCTGCCTGAGAGATCCTTTGAACAAAACGGTAAATTTTCTTTTTGACTAGGCCATCCTCAACGGCATTCGGGCTGTCCCAAAACCCGGCGGATCTCTGATAATTCTCGGCGGGCATTGGCCTGCATGGAGTAACGATTCCGAACATCTCGAACGGCTTGCCGGGCGATACGGTTCAAGAGAGATGGGGATTGATCCAATATCGATTGCAGGCGACGTCCAATGGATCCGGGCCCGGTGCCGCACAAAAATCCATTCTGACCGTCACGAATAACTTCCCGATGTGCTGGAATATTCGAACCCATGACGATCAATCCGCAGGCCATCGCTTCGATCATCACCTTGGACATCCCAGATCCGTACAGTTGGGGCATGATAAAAACGTGCGCATGTCTCAGATATTCAGGAAGCGCATCATTGGGAAGAGCGCGCAACAACCGTACCCGAGCGCCTGTCCGCCGGGCCAGCTTTTCCAATTGCAGCCTGTAGGGTCCTTCACCAATCAGCACGAGCTCATATACTTTCTGGATCCCTTGAACGGCCGTGATGAGATTCTGGTAATTCTTCATTTGAACAAGCCGGCCGACTGAAATGACCCGAACGGGTCGATCCCATTCGAGTGCATGGGCCGCAGGATAAAAAAGGTCCGTATTAATGCTGTTGGGGATGATCGTTATTTTCTCCGCCCGCACATGATGATGAGCGCATAAATAGTTTTTGTCGGCTGATGCCGTGACGATGATCAGATCGGAATAACGATAGGATAAATTCTGGACGAATTGGCTTCTGCGAATGCGACCCGGAGGATAACCCCAGTCTTTCTGCATCATTTCCAGGGTTGGGATCCAACCCGCACGCACGACAAATTTCGCGCCGGGATTGAGCAACTTGGCGATCAGACCGATCCAGGCTCCCTGGACCTGATTGGATTTATAGATATTGGCTGCCTGAAATGCCCTTAAATACAGAAAGGGTGCCAGCAGGGCAAAAAGAAAATTATGCCGAAAGTGGATTTTCGGAAGAATCCCGAAAGGCTTGACCTCGGATTCAAACAGTTTGTCGTCTGCACCGTAGGTCAGAAAGCGGATGGTGCAACCGCCTTCCTTCCTGAGGAACTGATAATACCCCGTCTCCCGTGTGATCAGGCCGGTCCGTTTCCATACCGCCATGGATGCGGCATACGTAAACAGCACAATCATGGAAATCGATCTTTGTCCGGCGGCGTCCATCGATTGACGACTTTTTATCCCTGCCGTTTCTTGAACCAACCGAGGGTTTCCCTTAATCCGTCATCAAAATCATGGAACTGGAAACCCAGCTTTAATAGCTTCTGGTTGTCCACATCGAAAACCTTGATGTCCCCGGGGGTCCAATCTCCATATCGGATCGGAAGGTTTCCCGAACCGGTCATTGTCTGGATCCTACCGGCCAGTTCTCTGATCGTGACCTTGATGCCTGACGCGCAATTATAGATTTCTCGTTGCGATTTTTTGTTCGTTGCAACCAGCAGATTGGCGTTCACAACATCACCCACATAGGTAAAAGAACGAATCTGGTTTCCATCGCCGTAAATCAGCAGCGGATCACCGGCGATCGCTTTGCGAATGAAAATGGCGACCACACCGCCGAAATCACCGGACTCCTGTCGCGGTCCGAAAACATGGAAATATCGCAGGACGGTCACATTGAGGCCGTATAAATGGGCAAAGGCCATGACATACCGTTCGCCGGCCAACTTACTGACGCCGTAGTATGAAGTGGGATTGAGCGGATGGATTTCATCTTGCGGATAGTAAACCGCTTCCCCGTAAACGGACCCTGTGGAGGCATGGATGAATTTCTTTACGCCGTATTCTTTGGCCAATTCCAACAGATTGAAGGTTCCTTTTGCGTTTGTGTCGAGATCCAGACGGGGGTCCCGCAAACAGACGGTTTTCTTGGATGCGGCATTATGGAACACCACGTCAATACCTTTGAAATACCTTCTCAGTCTTTCGACGTGCAGGACATCGCAATTCACCTCAACGAATTTCGGGTTGCCGCGGCACCCATCAAGATTTTCCCTTTTACCCGCCGAGTAATTGTCGATGCTGACGACTTCGACTCCCAGCTGCAGTAATCTCTCCACTATATGGCTGCCGATGAAACCTGCGCCTCCCGTCACCAATGCTTTTCGAAAGGGAAATGCCATTTCAGTTTCCACATGCGATCCAAGTCGGAGGACGATGGAAGGGTCTGCCGTTTTTGTTCTTCAGGTACGCGGATGGATTGGCCATCGCCCATTCAATCCTTGGCCAAAATCCTAGATACATTCAATCCATGCCCATTCTTGCGCAGGCTTCTTGAATGGAATCCTTCTTTTGGCACGAGAGGACGGCCGATCTCTTCGTTTAGCATGGTGATAAAACGTTCGACTGCCAGGGAAGTCGAGAAATTTTCCTCAACCATCTTCCGTCCCGCCGATCCGAGGCGGTTTCGCAATTCGGGCTGGGTGATCAACCGTTTCAAGGCGTTGTACCAGCCTTCCTCGCTGACGGCAAAGAGGGTCGTCACCTCATTCTTTAAATCATGGCAGGTTTGCGGAACGGGCGAAGTGACCGAAGGAATGCCGTAAAAAAGCAGCGTATGGACACGATTGGGATTGCGAATGAATACCAAAGGATCGGCCATTTGTTCCATTTTCGAGAAAATCGGACAGATTCCGATGTCAAAAGTCATGATTTCATCGGCAAAGTTCGCCAGATTGAATTCAACATATTCCGTTCTGATATTTCCGATACGCGGCTGTGATTCAGCCTTGGAGGTGATGACCTTTAACGTCAGGTCAAATTCGCCGGCCAATCGCTTGAGGGCATTTGCGCCGTGAGGGAAAAAGGCCTGGCCGAAATGAATGGGATTTCCATGATAGCCGACGGTCAGGCCGTTCGAGCGGGTATGCTGTTTGATGGGTTTGCCTTCGGGATCGTCATAGTCTATCGTCTGATAAACGCGCCGGTTGAACGGCAGCAGCAGTTCCCCCCACATGAAACCCGTGATGATGAAGAAATCAACATTGTTGACGACTTGTCTCAAGAGTGTGGCGGTCCTTTTCCGCTCGGACCAGGGAATCCATTTTGTCGGAAACCCCAGATATCCGGGATTCAATACGCCGATATGGGCGTTCGGTGAATGTTCCAGGACCCGCCGAATCGCTTCAGGCCGCGCCCAGTGAATAACCGCGATGTCATATGGTCGATCGCCCAGGCGGTTCAAGTCCGCATCCATCCCGCTTTCGAAAAGATAATCTCGCATTTGATAGAACCACATCCGAGCCGCAGGGCTGGCTACCCTGTCACCGTTGGTATCAAAATAAACGCGCATCTCTTTTTCCCGAATCGCCCGGCCAGCGCAGGGACGCCGGACAGGCCCGCCGATTCGCGGCCAATACCCCTTTGATTCCTTTCTCCAAATAATCTGCGATTCTTTGATGCACAAAATCCTTCAAGTGCAGATCTTCAGGCGCGAGACAATATTCATCCGGAATGGAATCCGCGAGCAGTTCCTCCTGATCGATGAATCGGACGCAACCCGAAGAAAATCCCCGCAACGCATCGTTGTACCGCTTGATTTCACGATTGTACCAAGGCTCCCGGATTTCCTGCCGCGTAGAAACACGGGTGATGGGAAGAATGAAAACATAACAATTTTCCGAATGGGCATTGGCCAGAATCGATGCGACACTCGTTTTGAATATCGGAAGAGGCGTAAACTGAATCAGGCCGCGCCGGCGGATGATCGAGGGCCGATGATTGTGGATCAAACGGATGATTTGGTTTCTCAGCCACTTGGGTCGAACGCCCGATAGTTTGTCCCTTTCCCCTCTTTTCAGCGGGCGGGGTGCACAATCGACGTGACCCACCTGCAGGACCATGAATTGCGGAGTGTGTGCATGCAAAATATCAATCGTTCCCTTTTCAAAATCGCGGACCGAATTCCCGTCACGGATCAATTCAATGACATTGATTTTTCCCTTGAATTTTTTCCTGAGCAGTTTGGGATATACCTTTTCTTTGGTATTGGATTTTTGCGAGACTGAATTTCCCACGATCAGCACCTTCATCCAACGGACCTCACCTGCCGGAAGGAAAACAGAACTTTGAAAATTTAGGGCACCTGGGATCGATGACAGCTGGTATCCCACTTCAACAAGGGTCGTATCGGCGCGGTCCAAATCCCGCCATAATCACCCCGGGAGGTATCCCCCTCCCCGGGATCAACGACCTGAAAAGCCACGGCGCGTTCCGCCGCAGCCTGACGGATGTTTCTTCCCCCTGGAATAAAAGTGTTTAAGGACGCTGAAAGGGTGTGCGTTCCTTCGTTCAGCAGATTGCCGGGGATCCAGGCGGTTGTCTGATAACGGCCTTTCGGTCTGGGTGTCCGCCAGGCCTCACTCGTGTCGAATGCACTGAACACATGTTCTTCGCGTTCGTTGTACAGAACCAGCCACGGGACCACCTTGTCTCTGAGACATAAAATGTCAAAAATTATCTCAACGCCAAAAGGCTCTCGGATATCCACGATGCTTGTGACTCTGCGACCGGAATCCACGACGCTGACTGAACGGAGTCTTACAAAATCATTGCCGGGTGCCTCTTCCATCCGCATCCATTCCTTTTTCGCCGCGACACCCAATCCTCCTCGCAGATAATGGGCGATCACCTCCTCAGCGCCACCGTCCTGAATTAACCTGCCCTTGTCCAACAACAGAACCCTCTCGCACAGGCGTGCGATTGTGGCCATGTTATGGCTGACAAACAGAACGGTCCGTCCGCCCTTGGCGACATCCCCCATTTTTCCAATGCACTTTTTCTGGAAAGCGGCATCACCGACCGCAAGCACCTCGTCAATCACCAGGATTTCCGGATCCAGATTCGCCGCTACGGCGAAAGCCAGACGCACATACATCCCGCTGGAATAGCGCTTGACCGGCGTGTCAATAAACTTCTCAATCTCGGCAAATGCAACGATCGCGTCGAACTTACGCGCAATCTCTGGCTTGTTCATACCTAGAATCGCGCCATTGAGGAAGATGTTCTCGCGACCCGTTAACTCGGGGTGAAATCCCGTCCCCACTTCCAGCAGGCTGGCAAGCCGGCCGCTAATTCTCACCCTGCCAGATGTCGGGGCCGTCACTCTCGACAATATTTTGAGCAAGGTACTTTTCCCGGCCCCATTTTGACCGATGATACCCAGCACTTCGCCCTGCCGGACCGCAAAGTCGACGTTCGTTAACGCCCAAATCGTCCCGCCACTCCGGTTGCCGTGATCAGACTCGCCAATCCTGAGCATCGGATTCGGTTTACCCCGCGCTTTGGCCAACCAGATTTTGAGATCATTGGACAGTGTCCCCGTTCCGATTTGTCCGAGACGATAGATTTTCGTCAAATTTTCAACCGAGATAACCGCGTTCTTCATACGGTATCCATGAACGTAGCTTCCACGCGGTTGAATATCACCGCACCGATAAGAATCACAATCAGCATAAAACCAAAACTGTATGCCAGGCTGGGCAGGTTTACCGTTCCCGCGCCCAAAAAAGCGTAGCGAAAGGTTTCCACGACGGGTGACATCGGATTCAGTTGAATGAGCAGCTTGAAACGCTGAGGAATGGAGGAGACCGGATAGATGACCGGCGTGGCGTACATCAGCAGCTGCACACCAAATTGGACCAAAAAGCGCAAATCTCGGTATTTCGTGGTGAGCGAGGAGACGATGATGCCGAGTCCCAAACCCAACCCGGCCATCATGAGGACGAGCACAGGCGCCAGCAGGACCCACCTGTTGGGATGAACAGCGGCCCCGTGCCAGGCGAAAAACCCTATAAAAACCAGGAAGAAAACGAACTGAATGGAAAAGGCAACAAGATTGGAAATGAGAATGGAGACCGGCACGCTCAAACGCGGAAAATAAACTTTCCCGAACAGGGCGGCGTTGCTGATGAATGTTTCCGATGTCTTGGTCAGGCAGGATGCGAAATAGGTCCAGATGACCGTACCCGACATATAGAATAAAAACTGCGGCAGCCCATCCGTCGGAAGCCCGGCGATTCTTCCAAAAATGAAGGTATATGTGATCGTCGTCAATAACGGTTGAATGAGATACCAGAGAGGACCCAGAACGGTCTGCTTGTAAACCGAGACAAAATCGCGGCGCACAAAAAGCATGATCAGATCGCGGGAACGCCACAGCTCGCGAAGGCGCAAATCGAAAAGATTGCGGTGGGGACGAATGATCATGTCCCACTGCGGAGCCGTCGGTTTTATTCGCCTGCTTTTATGCAATCGCGATCCGGTTGAAAGGCGGGAGCGGTTTTTTCTTCTTTTCGTGAGACGGGATGGTTCATCTTTCCCGGCGTGCACGGAACGCCGGAGCACGCCGACAACCTAGCCCTGGATGGGATCGCTTTCCTCACTGATTAATTTTTCCAATTCTTTCTGCTTACCTTGAATCCAGGTCGATCGAAAAAGAGCAATCCAAATCAGATCCTCAAACCGGCCGTCCAGGAATACTTGCTCTTTGAAAACCGCTTCTTCCACAAAACCGATCGAACGGTGGAATTTTCTCCCCCGGGAATTGCCCGCCAGGGTATTTCCGTAGATCTTATGCAGGTTCAAATAACCAAAGCCGTAATTGAAGAGCAGGAGAGCGGCCTCTTTTGCGAGAACACCCAGCCGATATTGCGGGAGAGCGATATAGATACCCCAGCACGCATTCTGGTTTCGATGGCTGATCGACTCCAGGTGCGTCAGGCCGATGCGCTGGCCGGACTTCCTGTGGGAGATCATCAGGAACAGACTGTCCTTGGCCGCGGCCTTATGCTGAAACCAGTTGTCCTGCTGCGGTTCAGTGATAAAATCACGACTCGCAAAGTGCCGGTAAAGCTCGGGTGTGTTTCTCCACTGGCGCACCTGTTCGATCTCATTCTTTTCAAGAATTTTCAGGGTGACGAACTTGCCTTCGAGCATCTCGACAGCACCTCCCCTCGTAATTGACACGAAAGGATAAAAGCGAACGGCAGGGAAGCATCATGATCATTATTTGGATGACGGGGTGGTCCCCTTTAAAGCTTCCCGGATCTCGGGCAGCGAAAGTAAAAGATCCTCGATTTGCGGAACGGAGAGCAAAGTGGTATTTTTGGACGTGTATCCCATCATCGGAAATTCGCCTGAACGCCCGATGCTGAAATATTTTTCATAGTCCATGGAGTGATCGGACAGGATGCGGTAATAATCCTCATAGTCTTGTGCTTTGAAAAGTTCTTCCCGTGTGACCAGCGTCTCGTGCACTTTCTCTCCCTCGCGGATTCCGATCATGCGTATCTCATTGTTGGCACGAAAGATATTCAGGCAGGCTCTGGCCAAATCGGCAATCGTCGAGGCCGGTGCCTTTCTGACAAAAACATCGCCCGGAGACCCTTTCCCAATGGCGAAGAGAACAAGATCGACCGCCTGGCGCAGCGGCAGCAGAAAACGCGTCATGTCGGGATTGGTGATCGTGAGCGGTTGGCCGGTCTGGATCTGTCGGACAAACAAAGGGATGACGGAGCCCCGCGAGTACATGACATTACCGTAGCGGACCGCACAAAAGACCGTCTTGGACTCTTCCAACATCGCCTTGGCCACCATCAGCTTCTCCGTCAATGCCTTGGTCATGCCCAGCACATTGATGGGATAAACGGCTTTATCGGTGCTGAGAACCACCACTCTCTCGACGTCATGCGCCCCGGCGGCTTCCAATACATTACTGGAACCCAATACGTTTGTTTGGATGGCCTCCATGGGGAAAAATTCGCAGGAGGGAACATGCTTTAAAGCGGCCGCATGAAACACATAATTCACATCCTTCATGGCGTTTAAAATGGCTCTTCGATCGCGCACATCCCCGATGATGAATTTCAAGCGGGGATGGTGATAAGTCAACCGCATGTCGTGTTGTTTTTTCTCGTCGCGGCTGAATATGACAACTTGCTTAAAATCATCATGGGTTTCCAGCATTCTCTGAACAAAAGCATTGCCGAAAGAACCCGTTCCGCCCGTGACCAAAATCGTCTTGCCGTCAAACATTTTTGTACCCCTGATATCCTGTCCGATGGTCGCGTGAGCCCCTATCGGTAACTCGGGTGTGCGACGGACCGATAGGTGTCCTCATCCTTGGAATCGTGCTGTTCGGAACCATAAGAAACGATCAGAGCGGGTTGTTCCGTATCATTGATCAGGGCGTGCGATGTGCCGGGCGCCGCATAGACTATTTTCGGCTCCTGGGGCGAAAGGCGGCCGGCGTAATTTTTCCCTTCCCTGGAGCTCAGCAATATGACGGCTTCCCCGAAAGCGCAGGTGAACCATTCCCGCTTGTGAAGATGATAGTGATCGCCGCGCCTTTTTTGAGGCTCGATTGAAAAGACGTACAATTGCCCGCCCCCGGGTATGTTCCAATCCCTGAAACGGAGGAGTTCGATTAAAAAACCCCGCGGATCCACGTGACGGATCAAGTTGAGGACCCGAAACGGTTCTTCCCACTTGATTTGATGTTTTTCGGATTCGGCGGTCGGGTCAGACATGTTTTTTATCCGCATCGCCCCATACCTTCTCGTCCATCACCTTGGTCATGCCCAAAATAATGCGTACGACCTTGGCGGAAACGTTCAGGGGTATGTATTCTGCCGGCATCGGTGATCGCGTCGTATCTATCGGATCGGATGTGGCCACATGCACGGAATTCAGCACGCTTTCGGGATCCAACCCCGTGATGACGCAATGCCCAGCGTCGATGGATTCGGCTTTTTCCGTCGATTTCCGGATGGCGATGGCGGGAAAATGGAGTATACTGGAGTCTTCGTGAATGGTTCCGCTGTCGGACACGACGCAGAAGGAATTGATCTGCAGCGTGATATAGTCGATCAGGCCGAATGGCTCATGCCAGTTGATCCGCGAGTCACCGGCTTTGTCCAATCCCAGGGATTCCAGGCGGCGCCTGGTGCGCGGATGGGTCGAAACGATGACAGGCACGTCATACTTGACCGCCAGGGCGCTGTAGCACATTACCATTGATTCCAAACCGCCCTTTTTATCCACATTTTCTTCACGATGAATACTGGCCGTGATAAATTTGCTTTTTTTCAATTTCAACTCATCCAGGATCCGGGACTTGTTAAACCGATCCGCCATGGCCGTGTAGACTTCGCGAATGGGGCTACCCGTGACGAAGATGCGGCTGGGATGGATGCCTTCCCGCAACAGATTCCGTCGGCTGCACTCCGTATAAGCCAGATTGACATCGGCCGTATGATCCACGATGCGCCGATTCAATTCTTCGGGCACGTTTTCATCAAAGGAGCGGTCGCCGGCTTCCATGTGATAGATCGGAATTTTCATTCTTTTGGCGTTGATCACCGACAAGGCCGAATTGGTGTCTCCCAATACGAGCACAGCGTCGGGTTTTTCCTTTTGAATGACCGAGCCTGTCTGCGTGAGAATGTTCCCGAGTTGTTCATGAAGCGAGTCTGCGCCGACATTCAGGATATAATCCGGCTGCCGCAAATCCAGGTCTTCGAAAAAAACTTTGCTCAAATGGTAATCATAGTTTTGTCCCGTATGGACCAGCACATGATCGCAATATTGATCGAGTTTCTTAATGACACAAGCAAGACGTATGATTTCCGGCCTTGTGCCGAGGATCGTCATGACTTTCATTTATCGTCCCTCTAAAATCATTCATGCATCCCTTCACCATCCGGATTGTATAATACTGCAGATTCGTTCCCTCTCCTCATCATCGACCCACCATCCGCAGGGCAAAGACAATTCTTTTTGACAAAAATAGTCGACCTGGGGCAGCTTTCTTTTTGATTCTTTAAAAATGCTGTAGACGTCGTTTCGAGGATGAATTTGATGAGCCGCAACGCCCTGCTCCCGAAGCTTCTTCTCCAGGTTGTGCTTGTGGTCTGCCAGAACGCAATAGCCCCAAAAAGTCGAAAAATTTTCGGGATTTCTTTCCAGAATGGTTATTCCCGCGGTTCCCATTAAAGATTCCGAATAGGCCAGTCCATTTCGATTAAATTTTTCAATAATTTCATCGATATGTTTCATCTGCGCAATCCCGATCGCAGCGGCGATATCGTTCATATTGCCTTTATAACCTCTATCCTGAATATCATTTTCCCAGATATTTCCCGTACCGCGATTTTCCCGCTCAACGCCGAACCACTTCATTTTTCGCGCCCGGAGATAATCGTTCTCGCTCTTGCAGCACAGGGCTCCGCCATCCCCCGTGGTAATATGCTTGATGGCCTGAAATGAAAAACAGACAAAATCGCTGTGGGTGCCTATCCTTGTGCCTTTATATTTGGCTCCGAAAGCATGAGCAGCGTCTTCGATCACCCGGATATCGTATTTTTTTGCAACCGCATGGATTTCATCCAGGTAGGCCGGATCCCCTTCCTTATGCAAGGCCACGATGGCTTTGGTTTTTTGCGTAATCAATTTCTCAATGTCCGAAGGATCGCTCTGCCCGGTACGCGGATCGACATCCGCCCAGACGGGTTTGCCGCCGAGCTGGAGGATGGGCATATTCGTCGCAATGGAAGTCAACGGCGTTGTAATGACTTCATCACCGGGACCCACGCCGGAAAGCTGATACGCGATGGTCAACGCCATGGTGCAGGAATTCATCATGACGACTTGCGGATTATGGATAAATTGAGAAACCAGCTGTGTGAACTCGGCGACCTTTTCGCCCTCGGCCAGGAATCCGCTGAACAGCGTCTCTTCAATCGAAGATTTGACCGTTGGCGGCATAAAGACTTTAAACAGGGGTGTTCGAATCGTTTGCATCCCATCACCTTTTCAACTTCGGGATGGCGGTCAAAACATCCGATGACGCTTTACGATCGGACCTGCAAAAAGCAACCCATGGTCTTCTGGAATCGGACGGATAAAAAAAACGCCTGATCATTCCGGCATTTTTTTTGCCTTCTCCCGCATCCCGTGCGGCGAAATATGCGTCCCTTGGATCGATCAGATCTTTCATGGGTCCATTCTCATGCTACAGTGCGGCGATTTGGCTGAGACCGCTCTCAAAGTCCTTTTTGACGGTGTAACCGAGGAGGCGACGTGCTTTGCCGATGTCGGCCTGCGAATGCCTGACCTCTCCGGGCCTGGGCTCGGTGTGCGTTGGTCTCACAGCCACATTGAGGAACCGGTTGATCAATTCGATCATCCGGTTGAGAGTGATGCGTTTGCCGCACGCAACGTTGAACGCTTCGCCGGCGCAGGCGGCTGAATCCGCTTGACATGCCAGAAGGTTCGCATGCACGACATTTCCCACATAGGTAAAATCCCTCGACTGCTCTCCATCTCCGTAAATCACGGGCGCCCGGCCGTTCCTCATCGCATCGATGAACTTCGGAATCACAGCCGAGTATTGCGAAGTCGGGTCCTGTCTGGGTCCGAACACATTAAAATACCGCAAGGTGACGGTTTCAAGGCCGTAAATCGAGTAAAACACCCGGCAGTACTTTTCCCCCGCGAGTTTGGCCACGGCATACGGAGATAATGGCTGGAGCGGCATGTCTTCGGTTTTGGGAAGCTTCTCGATATTTCCGTAAATCGAGGAGGAAGACGCGAACACCAAACGCTTCACTCCCGCATCCCTTGCTGCATCCAACACGTTCAGGGTGCCGCCCACATTCACTTCGTTCGTTGTCACGGGATCCGCAATCGACCGCGGCACGGATGGAAGTGCCGCTTGATGCAGAACATAATCCACGTCTTCGACTGCCTTGCGCACGATATGGTAGCTTCGGATGTCCCCTTCCATCACCTCGATGCGATCCAAGAATGCAGTCAAGTTTTCCCGCTTGCCGGTTGAAAAATTATCCAGAATCCTGACTTTTTCCCCGCGCCTGATCAGCTCTTCAACGATGTTCGAACCGATGAATCCAGCACCGCCGGTGACAAGGTACAGCGACACCGATAAAACCTCTCATTTTTTGTGAAGGCATGATTCGGTCGATACCCGTCACAATCAGAATGCGTCGATATATTCAAACTCCAATGCTCCGCCCTCTCAGTCCCATAAAAGACCTCCGGGCGGGCGAACGGATTCGAATGGTCCGGGACGGCAAGCGAGATCCTTGCCTGTGCGGCCTCAATAATAAGAATAGTAATGCTTGCCGTAATACTTGTAATATCCGTACATTCGGTCGAACCTCACGCCGTTCAGTACCGCCCCCAGTATGCGCGTACCACTCTTCTCCAACTGGCCGATCGCCTCGATAGCAGCTTCGGCGACTGAAACCTCATGCAGGAACACCAGTAAAAGCCCCTGGGTCCGCGAGCCCAGGATCACTGCATCCGACACCGGCAGAATGGGCGGCGTGTCGAATAATACAACCTTCGCCTCTTTTGTCAAGGCGTTGCATAGGTCTAGCATTTTTTGGGACGCAAGAATCTCCGCCGGATTGGGCGGAATGCGGCCTGAAGGAATCAGCTTCAGGTTTGGAATTTCGGTGCTGCGAAGCACCTTTTTCAGGGGCAGATCCTCTATAAGCATATCCGAAAGCCCCGGAGACGAAGGCGTTTTAAAAAGCCTGTGCTGCTTGGGCTTCCGCATATCCGCATCAACAAGAATCACCGGATCTCCGAGAAGTGCGAAAGCGATAGCGAGGTTGGCCGAAGTCACGCTCTTGCCCTCGGACGGCGCCGGACTCGACACGGTGAGTGTGTGCACAATCGAATCCACGCTCGCGAATTGGAGATTGGCGCGCAGGCTCCGGTAGGCCTCCATGGCTGGGCTCTTCGCCGCCATGCCCAGAATCAGGGGTGACCTCCGCTTCGATTCAATGGTAGATTTCTGATCGGTCTGCGGCCGGCCGATTTTGGCCAGACCTTTCACCTTTTGGATAAACGGCTTTTTCCTGCCCCTCATCCAGTCGTTGAATTCCGGGATCTGGCCCATGACCGGAAGCCCGAGCGCTCGCGTGATGTCGCTGCTTGACTTGATCGAATGGTCCAGATACTCCTGCAACAGGGCGGCTCCGAATCCGAGACCGAGACCGAATATCAGGCCCAGCAGCAGCTCCTTCGACAGATTGACGGGGATCGGCGAATTCGGGAGCACGGCCGTGTCAACGAGCCTCAGGCCGCCCGTACCTGTGGCCGCCTTGATCTTCGACTCTTCGCCGTGCTCCAGAAGAAAATTATAGAGATTCTCGGCAACGGTTTTCGACCGGATCAGCCGCATGTACTGGATCGTATTGTCCGTGAGATTCGGGTGCTTGTTCTTGAAATCCGAAATTTTTGCCTGATAATATCGCTCCCTGTTCTCCAGTACGTATACATTCAGCTCCTCCGTAACCTTTCCTTCCTGCGCGCCCTTGAGCGCCTGATAGTCGTCCGAGCTTTCATCCTTGTGCATCGCGGGATCGCTGGTAAGAAGCATGGTGACGAGAGCCCGCTTCTTTTCTTCCAGGAGGCGGTCGAGACTAGCCTGTTCGTCGGATCCGGGTGGTGCGGAGGAGCGGCGCTCCTCCAGATCGGCCACTTCGCGCCTGAGATTCGCGGTTTCAACCGGTTCCGCGGATGCAGGTAGGTTGACTGTTCTGCCGATCTGGTCGAGCCGGTTCTCATATGCCCTGAGGTTCGCAAGAGCCAGCTGTTTCTGCGTCTGCACATCGGTGAGCTGGCTTTCAAGCTTCTGCAGCTCTCCCATCACACCGCCCTCTTGAAGCACGGTGATCGATGCACTGTCCTTGAACATTTGAATCGCCTTTTCCGCGGCTTCGAGCTGTTCGATCGCCATGGTCTTCTGCTGCTCGATATACAGCACGGCATTCGAAAGTTCTTCGCGGTCAAGCTCCTGCGAGCGTGCCTTGAGGAGATAGGACGCGAGCATGGCGGCGGTGAATGCGAGAATGCGGTCATTGGCCTTCGCGGTGAGCCGTATCATGTCTTCGTAATCTCCGGTGCGGAGGTTCAGGCCTCCGTAAACCATGCTTTCCACGTCCCGAGCTTCGTAGAGCCGTCCTTTCTGGTTGTGTGATGGCAGGGTTTTACGCATCGTGTCCGCAAGCTGCAGACAGAACTGATTGCTTCTGAGTATGGATTCATAATAGGCCAATGGCCGGACGTTTTCCTGAAAATAATAAACCTGCGGTTCGAAAGTCGTGTCCCGGCTCTCAAGCATGAAGGTTGCGCTGGATACGAACACGGGAGGTTTAAAGGCGAGCTGGAGGGTGGTGATGATGAGCGCGGCGGCCACCACAGGTAAAATGGTGTACTTCCTGCGAAGGATGATTTCCCAGAAGTTGATTAAATTGAATTCACGGGTGGTTCGGCCCGCCGTGTCAGTCTGAACCATATGCCCCGATTTCGATGTGCCGGTTATCATGCCTGAAATCCCCCGATCCCCGCTAGGTGCTGAAGCTTGCATGGAAATCCGCCCTCCTTGAACGGGCAATCCTCCCAGTAAAGGCATTGCAAAGTGCACATGACCGTTCGCCTTTCATCCCCCCACTTTTCACGGAGAGTGCGCCTCAATGCCTTTCGGTCAAACATGGCCTGAATGCGCTTGCGGTACACGATTTTCGTGATCACGAGCTCCGCCAAATCGCGCGAAGCCAAGGACTTGGTGTCAAATGCCAGAAATGGGATGCCTTCGCGCACCGAATGAAACACCGATTCGTCGAAATGCACGCATCCCGCATAGTCCATATTCACGTCAAGCAATTCCTGTGCCGCCACCTGAACGGCAAGACATTCGGCCACATCAGCCGGATCCTTGAGCTTATTGATGAGCAGAGAGGGAGAAAACCCCTTGAGAAGGTTCTCAATGCTTGCGCCCGCCTCGGGATCCATGTCCGCGATGGCCATTCGCTGGATTTCGAAGGGTTCGGTCGCGCGGTAGGTTTCCATGCGACCCCATTCGCACAGGATTTCAGCTGCTTTCTTATTTTTTTGCAGCCCTAAAGCAAGCTTCCGGAAAAGGCTGTGCCGCACGAAATCAAAGCCTTCCAGGATACTCAAGGGGTCCGGATTCACGAGCACCACGGACATGTCGGCGGCCAGAAACAAATCGAGCACATTGAAATGAGAACCCGCGCCGAGGTCGAGTACCACGAAGTCGGCGTTGATCCGCCTAATGCATCGTATCAGCTTGTCGATTTTGCTCTTCGGTAGGTTGGCTTGTCCGTACGACCCGGGCGCGCCGCTGATGAGAAAAAGATTTTCGAGTGCTGTCGGCATGCAAAGCAGGGATTCCAGCGAATCCGTCCTTCCCTCCAGAAAATCCTTGATCGTGTTTTCTGGCCCTTTACTGCCGAACACGGCGTTGAGGTTGGCGCCGCCGAAATCTGCATCGATGGCCACCACTTTTTTATTAAGCCGCGCCAGACCGGTCGCCATCGAAGCGGTGATAACGGTCTTGCCAACGCCGCCTTTGCCCCCTCCTACGGCTATTATCTTGAGTCCCGTTCTTTTAGACGGTCTTCTCTTCTTGGAAGCGTGGCGTCCTTCAGGTTCCATTGGATCCAGCATGAAAAATCAACGCCTCAGATCGATGACACTTGTATAATAAAGAATCATCGCCACGGTCATGAACACCGTGGCCACATCCCTGAAAATCGAAAAAAAGGATCTCCCCTTTTCCGGTACGTAAACGACATCGCCGGGCAGTACGTCCGGGATCGTCTTTGCATTCTTCCCTTTGAATAAATCGTCGGCATCAACGGAATATTCGGCCGCCATGGAACGCGCGGCCGAATAAAGCCTGATATGATGCAGATTGGCATTCTCGAGCGGGCCGCCCGCCAGAAAGAGAACATCCAGTAAGTTGGTCTTCAACTGCACGGGGTAGCCGCCGGGCAACCGTACCGCGCCAAGCACCTTCACATCATAAGATCCCGGCATTCCGGGTACAAGGATCACGTCCCCGTTTTCAAGCTCGGGAAGATACGCGAGGTCGCCCCCGAGAAAAAACTCCGCCAGATTGACTGTGTCACGTCGGACCGTTGATTCCTGTTTCCGCAGAATCTGGATTTTATCGATTTCCGCCCGCGGCGTGAATCCTCCGGCACGCGAAATCGCTCCTTGCAGGGTGGCCTGTTTCGAAACCATATATTGGCCG
>JAFGEX010000017.1 GCA_016931355.1 bacterium | reverse complement strand
GACGCATCCGGCCTCACGGATTCGACTGGTTTGGGGAAAGCCGGCAGCCTGCTCAGCGCGCAGTATTGGGTCACAGGCGTGATACACAGGCTTGACAGAAGCCTGCGCATTGACGCCCGCATCATCGACACCGGTTCCGGAAAAACCGTCACGGAAAAGGTTCAGGCCCCCATGAAGGCGCCGCTTGAAAAAATGACCTCCCTGCTGGCCGCCAACATTCACTACCAATTGACCGGCGGAGGCAGTCCTGTCCCCAGGATGCGACTGCGCCGGTACCCAGCCGGTATCTGCCTGGCAGGCACATCCGCCCTGGCGGCGTCTGCGCTCGCGGCGCATCTCGTCTTTTTGGACAGGCGGTCCGCCTACCGGGATGCAACCCGGCTGGAGGATTTTGATCCCCTGTTCGACCGGGCGGACAGGACCCTTCGCCTGCGGAACGGCCTGGCCGTCGCTTCGGGGATCGGATTGGTCCTATCCGGATACTTCCTGTATCAGAACAGCCACGCGGACGAAATTCTGGCAGGCGAACCCAGGATCATCCCCTATGCCGCAGCCTGGGACGGACGAAACTGGACGGCGGGTTTTTATGTCTCTTTCTGAGAAAACGGCTTTCTGCATCCTGGCGCTGCTGGCTGCATCCGGCTGCAGCGACATGGCCAGGGACAACGCCCTGGACCCCAAAAATCCGGACGGTTCCAGGCCCCTCGTCATCCTGCTCGAGGCGTTCGTCAACACGGGATCACCGCTGTCGGATTACAACAGGTTCATGATACAGGCCCTGGATTCGCTGGAGAGCCTTTATCCGGAGAGGATGGAGATCGTTCATTATCACAGGCACGCGGGATCCGTGCAGGATCCCTATCACCTCATCGAGAACGAAATCCTCTACGACCGCTACACAGGATCCATGTCCTCGGGTGTGAAGGGCGTCCCGGATGTGTTCATCAACGGGACCACGGCGCGCGTGCAGGGCGCCTCGAGCGTTGAAACAGCCTTCAGGCGGCTTCAGGAAAACGTGCTCGGACTTCTCCCCTGTTCCAGCCTCTGGACCATGGAGGCGGGATATTCCCTGGAAAACGGAAAAATCGTCCCCGAAATCGTTCTGGCGCGACTCGGCGATTCGGAGGCGACCGGCGTCCGGGTCAGGGCCGTTTTGACGAGCCGTTTGGATGGACCGACGGCAGGCCACGTGGCGAAGGGGAGCAGCGAAAGCGCGGTCATAGACAGGCTGGAAGGCGGTGAAATCAGGACCCTGAGGCTTCCGGAAATCCCGCTGAACGGGACCGCGAATGCGGAATTGATACTGGTCGTGACCGACCGGGACGGACTGCGCGTTGAGCAATGCGGATCTTTACAGATCCGATGATGAAATGGAAGCTCTCCGGCAGCCCGCCGCATGGGCGCTTTGATTTTGAGGGGAAAAAACATTGATTTGTGCTCTCATGTCCCTCGACAACATGAAGGGAATGCACCCGTTGTCCGATTCATCCGGCGGCCCTCAGCCTTGTTGCTTGATCCCCGGGGAAAGGGAACTGAAACAGCTGCAGCAGACGGATGCGATAGGTCCGGAGGACTCTTGAACGCGAACCGGATAAAAAAAATTCTGTTTCATCCCGCCGTTTTTCCGGCCTTGTTGCTGGCTTTGGCTGCTTGTTCATCCGAGCTGTTCCGGATCAACGAGAAACCGGTGATCGAGAGCCTGAATGCGGAGGTTTATGAAGTCCACCCCGGAGACACGGTGCGCGTCTGGGCCGCGGTGAAGGACGGGGACGACGATGTGCTGACCTACGCGTGGTCCGCAGGAGCCGGGACCTTCATCCCGCCTGCAAACGGCAGCGAGGTCTATTGGAAGGCGCCCGCAGGCGGCGGGAGCTTTTTGGTCACGCTGACCGTCTCGGACGAAAGCGAATCCGTTTCCTCCTCCATCCAGGTGGTCGTATTGTCCATGCAGAAGCCCTATGTGCGCATCCTCCACCCCATGCCCGGAAAATTTTACGTCCTGCATGACACGGCCCATGTCAAGGCGATCGCCACCCATGAGAACGGCATCAGGGAAGTACGCCTCTTTTTAAGGGATGTGGAGGCCGGGGTTCCCGCAGCCCGTTCGGGTGACCATTATTCATTCGTCTGCGCGCTCGAAGGAGACGCAGGCCCCTCCGAGTTGAAGGTCACGGCTTTTTCCAACAACATCCTTCAGCAGGCGTCGGATTCCGTGTCCGTTTGCGTCGAGGGCATTCTGATCGGGAAAAAGGGAGCGCCCTGAAACGGAAACAGTCCCGGCCGCGGTTTGTCCGCAGGCGCGGCGGCTGAAAAACCGCACAACCGGGAGCCTTCATCCGGACAAAGCGGTTCTGCGTGCGAGTTTCAAGTTGATTTTTGGACATTTTTTTTTTAACTTGAAAAGTTGATCCATCTTGCTGCAATCAACGGAACGCAGTGAATGGGTTGTATCATCAGACGCCTGAGGGGCGGAGATGACACCCTAGAAAATCACCACCCCGCGCAGCAGGCGGTGGGCCCATCCGCCGGGCTTTCCGGAAAGGATGCGCCCGACAGGCCCGCAGCGGTCCTTTTAACCGAATCCGGAGAATCTGGTATGGCAAGAAGCAAAAGCAAGCAGAAAAGGACGAAAGTCGCCCTCAAACGCCAGCGTAAAACACGCGCCAAGAAACAAAAAACCCGCCTGCTCGGCAGGAAAATCAAAACATGATTTTTTTTAAGGATAAAGGATGGATCAGGCGTTTCCCTTCGATTCCCGGGAAGGCCGCCTGCTTTTCAACGGCTCTTTCCATCCTGTTTCTCTTCTGCTGTTCCAGGAAGGAAACCGAGAAACCGCGGCTGGAGCTGCCGGGCTACAAAGCCAAATTGCTTTTAAAGGAAACCTTCCAGGAGGACCTGTCGAAGTGGAAAATCCTGGGGCCGGGTACAGCTGAAATCCTTCCCGGCGGGATCCTGCAGGCCACGGTGCCGCCCGGACAAGACGGTATGAGCCTCTGGCTCTCAAAACCGGTCAAGGGCAGTTTTCTGCTCGAATTCGATATCGGATTTAAGGACACCCTGTCCGTGCATTCCCTTTTACTCTGCGCAGGAGGCAGGAAGGGGGAGGACCTTCTCTCCTTCGCCAATCCGGACAGTACGGGAAAAATCGAATACTTCACCCGTGGGCCTGTCGCGAATTACCAGATCCGGTACCATGCGTACGACTCGACCGGCGCGGCCCTGAAGAGATCCCGCATCTACAAGAATCCGGGCAGGATGCTCCTCTCCCATGCGGACGAGGATCCCTGCCTGGAAAACCGGAATTATTTCATCGAAGTCATGAAAATCGCGAACAGGATACAGGTGAGGGTGGACGGAAACCTGATACACGACGTGAGGGACAAGGGAGGATTCGGTCCCATCCTCATACAGGGCATGATCGGATTCTGGATTTCCGGCGCCTCCCAGCCGGTTTCCATGCGGTTGAGACATGTGCGCCTGTTCGAACTCAGCATGCATTCCCCGTAACGGCCAGGAGGAAAAAATTGAAACAGCACGCCAGCCTCTGCGGTCCCGACACCGCACCGGCTCCCCGGATGCGCCGGGCTCTGCCTGTTCGCCGGCAGAATCCGCAGGCTTCATCCCGCCCCTTTTCATCCGCGCCGTTGTCCTCCCGTTTTTCATGTGCTCCGGGCCTGTCCCGTTCATCCTGTTTATCCTGTTCATGACCGTGACGCGGCCGACCACCCGCCGTCTATCCGCGGAACCGGCCCTTTCCCTTCCAGCAGAAACCGGAGACGCCCGTGAGAGTTGTTCCTATAAATAGAAACAAGGTCCGCTTCCAACCCTTTCTTCAAGGATATGCGCCATGATCACCCTCAGACCCCTCAGAGCCCTCAGGCCCGCGCCTGCCGTCGCGGAAAAACTCGTATCGCTCCCGTACGATGTCCTGGACTCGGACGAAGCCCGGGAGAAGAGCCGGGGCAATCCGTATTCCTTCTTTCATATTTCTAAACCCGAAATCGATCTCAATCCTTCCGTGGATCCGCACAGCTCCGAAGTCTATGCCAAAGGCCGTGAGAATTTCGATCGCTTCATCCGGGAAAAAACGCTGATCCAGGAAAAGAAGCCGTGTTTCTATGTATATCGACTGATCCTGAACGGGCATATCCAGACCGGTCTCTTGGCCTGCGTCTCGATCGGGGATTACGAGGCCGGCCGGGTGAAAAAGCACGAGCATACGCGCGTTGACAAGGAGGACGACCGGCTGCGGCATATCCTGACCCTCAATGCCCAGACCGGGCCGGTCTTTCTCATGTACCGCCACCGGGACGAAATACAATCCCTGATCGAGGCACAGACGTCCTCGCAGCCGCTGTACGACATCGTCAAGGAATACGGCATACGCCACATCCTGTACCGGATTGAAGATGCGGAAACGATCGGAAAGCTGGCGGGCCTGTTCCGGGAATTGGACGCCCTGTACATCGCGGACGGCCACCACCGCTCCGCCGCAGGATTGCGCGCAGGCCTGGAAAGGAGAAAGAGCAATCCGAAGCATACGGGGGAAGAGGAGTACAATTTCCTGCTCGCCGTGATCTTTCCCCATACCCAGCTCAGGATTCTGGATTACAACCGGGCGGTCAAGGACCTGGCCGGCCGTAGCCCGGAGGATTTTCTCAGGGCGGCCGGCGAACGTTTCGATGTCATTCCCCATACAGCGGCGCCTGGAACGGAAAGGGCCTTCCATCCGCCGGGTCCGACGCAGTTCGGGATGTACCTCGACGGCTCCTGGTACCGGCTGAGCGCGAAGCCGGGCTTTTTTAACGCCGCGGATCCCATCGACAGCCTGGATGTTTCCATTCTGCAGAACAACCTGCTTTCCCCTGTGCTCGGGATAGGGGATCCGCGCACGGACAAACGCATCCATTTTATCGGGGGCATACGCGGGCTTCAGGAACTGGAAAGGTTGGTGGACGACGGCCGGTACCGGGCGGCCTTTTCCATGCACCCGACCGTCATTGATCAGCTGCTCGCCGTTGCGGATGCGGACCGCGTCATGCCGCCCAAATCCACCTGGTTCGAGCCGAAACTGGGAAGCGGATTGATCGTACATTGGCTGGAAGATTAGGAATAACCCCAATTCGAAGGAGGAAAAAACAGATGAAGATTCTCATCGCAGATGCATTCGACGCCTCTTTGCCCGAAAGGCTCAAGAAATTCGGAGAGGTCACTCAGGATGCATCCCAACTATCCGATGCGGAAGTGGTGCTCGTCAGAAGCAAGACCAAGTGCACGGCGGAGTACATCGACAAGGCTCCGAAGCTGAAGCTGATCATCCGCGGCGGCGTCGGGACGGACAACATCGACAAGGAAGCGGCGAAGAAAAAGGGGATACAGGTCAAGAATACGCCTGCCGCATCCAGCGTGGCGGTGGCGGAACTGGCCTTTGCCATGATGCTGGCCATCCCGAACCGGCTCATCGAGGCGCACAACACCACGAAGGAAGGCAAATTCCTCAAAAGCGAATTGAAGCGCACCGAACTCATGGGCAAGACGCTCGGCCTGATCGGCGTCGGCCGCATCGGGACCGAAATGGCCAGGCGGGCCAAGGCATTCGGCATGAAGGTCGTCGGTTTCGACCCGGCCGTGCAGAAATCCGATGTCGTGGACTTAAAGCCACTCGACGAGGTTCTGGCCAGGGCGGATTACCTTTCCATCCATACACCCCTGACGGACGAAACAAAAGGCATGATCAACAAAAATCTTTTTTCGAAAATGAAGGACGGCGTGGCCATCGTCAACACGGGCCGCGGAAAATGCGTGGTCGAAGCGGACCTGGTCGAAGCCCTGAAAAGCGGCAAGGTCAAGGCCTACGCAACGGATGTGTGGACCTCCGACCCGCCTCCTGCGGACTGCCCCCTGCTCACGGCTCCGAACGTGATCATGGCGCCCCATATCGGCGCATCGACCAAGGAAAACCTGCTGCGCATCGGGGACGAGGTGGTGCAGATACTGGAAGCCTTTTCAAAATAACGGACAAGAACCGGGCGTAGCCCCCCCGCCGGGGAGGGGATCGTCACCCTGAAACAAAGGAGTTCGCATATGGCAAAACGCGTTTACAACTACAATGCAGGCCCTGCCGCATTGCCCCTGCCCGTGCTAGAAAAAGCGCAGCAGGAAATGCTCGACTTCAACGGCACCGGCATGTCGGTCATGGAGCTGAGCCACCGTTCCAAGGATTATGATGCCGTGCATCATGCGGCGCTCGACCTGTTCCGGGAGCTCTTTCAGATCCCCGCCAACTACAAAATCCTTCTTCTCCAGGGCGGCGCCAGCCATCAGTTCGCCATGATCCCCCTCAACCTGCTCAAGCCGGGGAAATCCGCCGATTACATCGTGACCGGCTACTGGTCAAAGAAGGCGCTGAAGGAAGGCAAGGCGCTGGGGAGCATCAAAATCGCGGGCAGCACGGAATCGGTCAATTTCAACCGCGTCCCGAAACAGGAGGAGCTGCAGCTGGATCCTGCGGCCGTGTACTGCCATATGACCTCCAACAACACCATTTCCGGGACGCAGTGGAAGACCTTCCCGAAGACGG
>JAFGEX010000198.1 GCA_016931355.1 bacterium | reverse complement strand
GCCCGGGGCAGGCCCCGGAACAAGGCCCCTGCAAGTCCCGGGAATGCGCTCGCTGTAAATCTGATCCTGTCGTCCGGGGAATTTTCAGCGGGCCAGCCAGCCGCCGTCCACTGCAACCGTGTATCCGTTCATGTAGGATGAAGCATCCGATGCAAGGAACACGGCCACTCCCTTCAAATCATCCGGCTGTCCCCAGCGCCCGGCAGGGATGCGGTCCAGGATCGCCTTGTTCCTGGCTTCATCGGCCCTGAGCGGCGCGGTGTTGTCCGTGGCCATGTACCCGGGTGCGATGGCATTGACATTGATGCCGTGCGGCGCCAGTTCGTTGGCCATCAGGCGCGTGAGCCCCATGACCCCGCTCTTGGAGGCTGTGTAGGAGGGGACCAGAATCCCGCCCTGGTAGGAAAGCAGTGAGGCTGTATTGACGATTTTACCTCCGCGGCCCTGCCTGATCATGATCTTCGCAACCGCCTGGCTCAGGAAAAACAGGGTTTTCAAATTGATGTTCACGACATCGTCCCAGTCCTTCTCCGAAAATTCCTGCAAGGGGGCGCGCCGGATGATGCCAGCATTATTGAACAGGATGTCGATGCTTCCGAATGCCTTGACTGCGGCATCCGTGATGGAACCGATGCATTCCAGCGAGGAGAGATCGGCCTTCACGCAAACCGCCTTCCTGCCGAGGCCCTGGATCAGATCCCGGGTCTGATCAGCAGGCAGGATATCCACCAGCGTCAGGTTGGCACCCGCTTCAGCCAGGCCTGCCGCGATGGCCTGTCCCAGGCCGCGGGCTGCCCCGGTTACGATTGCCGACCTGTTGTCGAGCCGGAACGCGTCCAGAATGCCTTTTGCTTTCATCGGATATCCCCCATCCCGACGGCATCCATGTCTGAAAATTCCTGATTCTCCCCGCCCATTCCCCAGCAGAAGGTGTATGCGCCCGTGCCCACGCCCGAGTGAATGGACCAGCTCGGCGATACGACCGCCTGGCCGTTCGACACCACCAGATGCCTCGTTTCCTGCGGCAGCCCGAAGAGATGGAAGACCCGCGTGTTCTCATCCATGTCAAAGTAGAGATAGACCTCATTCCTGCGGTCATGCGTGTGCGGCGGCATGGTGTTCCATACGCTCCCGGCCGCCAGTTCCGTGAATCCCATGACGAGCTGGCAGGTCTGCACCTTGCCGGGCAGAATCAATTTGTGAATCGTCCTCTGATTCGCGCTTTCCGGAGATCCCAGTTTCTGGCTCTCAGCGTCGGCCCTGGAGACTTTGCGGACCGGGTATTCCTTGTGAGCCGGATAGCTCAGGATGTAGAAACGGGCCGGTTCCGCGCTTTTATCGCTGGCGAATTCGATCTCCCTGGATCCCCTGCCGATGTACAGGGCTTCCTTTTTCCCGAGCTTGTTTGAAATTCCGTCCACGTTCACTGCGCCGGGACCGCCGATGTTCAGGATCCCGATCTCGCGGCGCTCGGCAAAGAATGCGCCCGTCATTTCTTTCGGCGCCTCCAGGCGAAGGCTTTTCTTCACCGGGACCGCGGATCCGGCGATGGTCCTGTCCACTTCGAAATAGGACAATACAACCGAATCAGGCCTGAACAATCCGTCCAGCAGGAAAGCAGCCCGAAGATCGCCGGTGTTCATGCCTTTGTACCGGACAGGATCCGGCAGATATCGGAGTTCCATCCTCTCCCCCTCAATACGCAATGAGCAGCGGGACGTCCAGTTGTTTCACGCAGCCGGAGAGATGGCGGACGAAGGACTCCCGGTCCGCAATGCCGTCCTTTTCCTTTTCCCAGGCTGCAAGGAAATAATATTCCAGACGGCCTCCCGGGGATTTCAGCACCGCCACATGGCTCCCTTCATCCGCTGTCTTTTCGATGCACTGTTCGGATTTGTAGAGAACCGCCATGCCCAGATTGTCTTCCGCCAGGCTCTGCTTCCCATAGGTGGCCAGAAAAGACCAGTCCTGCGTCATGTCGCTGGACTGAACCGGTTCGCCGTTCTCCAGCTTCACGATCCCCGTGCACAGCCGGGGTTCCGCGCCGGACACCCGGATCTCATGCCGCGTAGCCCGGCTGCCTGCGAATATGGAAAGTTCGGACACGAGATCGGCATGGCCTGCCGCAGTCTTCCATCCAAAATACTTCGTCCGGATCATGGAAAAAAGCGGCCCGCTTGCCACGATTTCGCAGGTCACGCTGTCCGTTTCCGCCACGCGCAGCGCCTTTTTCCCGTGCCATTCCGCGAGGGACCCCAGGCCCAGGGTTTCACCGACCTTGAGCACGTCCATGCCCCAGTCCGACATGGCATGGTAGGATTCGAATCCATCCTGCCCCACATCCTGGAGGACCATGGCGGATGTTTTCTTCCCAAATATATCAATTGCATTGCGCCAATCCAAGTAGAAACGGTACCCGACCCTGTCGGATTCCCATCCCGGGCCTTCGTACCGGATATAGTCGCTGTGATCCGTGTGTTCGTCCGGTACACGGAGCTTCCGGATGTTCTGAAAGGTCCCGCCCTCGTATTTCCGGTTCCTGAACAGGCCGCCCGTCTTGACGGAGATCTCAGCCTGGGTGCGCTGCGGATAATTCCGCAGGATCTCACCGGACCGTTTATAATGAACGGCGATGTGCTTGGTTTCCAGCGGCAGGAAATCAGCCAGGGTGATGATCGCCTGCCCCATGCCGCCCCCCGGGTCAGCCACCCATTGGCTGGGGATTTCCCGCCCGCCTTCTGTGACGACCATGGCGCGTTCATTGAAGTCCGAGGCCTTGGACCTGAGCTTTTCGACATCCATGACGATCGGGGCGTCGGGCCTCGGGGCATCCAACGGATTATGCACGGAAACGACGACCGTTTCGGGATACTGATTAAGGATTTCCTGGGGAATCCGCTCCTGATTCGAACAGGCTGGAAACAGGAGCAACGGGAGCATCCAGATCCAGCGGGGGTGTTTCTTCATGGGGCCTCTCCTTGCGTTATCGGGTATCGCGCAGAAAGTTCCGCTGTGGATCTGCAGGATACACCGTATATCGGACCTGTCGTTTTTGTTTGCCTTCCCGGGATCGCTGATCCTGTTGTCGATATCGTAGGCCGCATAGGCCGGCCGTCCCACCTGCAGTCAAACCGGTTTGAAGCTCCCCGGCATCAGGCTGCCGGGGAATCTTTGTTCTGCAAGGAACAGGACATTCAGATTCGCTCGCTCACCCCGTCTCCTCGCAGCGGGGAATGCGCGCGCTGACAGATTCAAACCCGTCATTGAGGCAAGCCGTTGATATGAACCCGGATGAGACGCAGGCCGTTGACGCTCTCCAACTGATTTCCCTTTTCCACGCCGTTAAAAACACAATCGCGGAGCTCAATGCCGCTGATCGGCGAACGGGGGTATCCGAGCAGCCGGAGGGCATACGGGCTTTTCTCGCTGGTGACGTTCTCGAGGAAGACATCACGGACGACCGGGGCGAAGGACCCGACATCCCCTTCCCCATAATAAAAATCGATAAGCATCACGGCATCGCTCACCTGGCCTACGGTCACGTTGCGCATGTATATGTTTTCGACCACGCCGCCGCGCAGGGAATTGGTCTTGATGCGCAGGGCCCTCTCGAGATTGGGGCTGTCCATGGCGCAGTCTTCGGCGAACACGTTCCTGCAGCTTCCCGAGATCTCGCTGCCGATGACGACGCCACCGTGCCCGTCTTT
>JAFGEX010000197.1 GCA_016931355.1 bacterium | reverse complement strand
GGGGCTCAGGCGGTTCCATCTGAAGCCGACGTCCCGGGAGCTTCGCGATCTGGCGGTCCGGATGGGGAAATCCGGCCTGGAGCAACTGCAGGCCGACATCGGACAGGGCGTCATTTCCGTCCGGAAGGTAATTGAGCGGCTCGTTTCCAGGGACGAGATCCACCAGCTCGAGGAGAAGAAGGAAAATGTTTTCGAGCGTTTCGTTTCCCGCGCGCGCGGGTCGGTCAAGGGCGTCCGCGTTCAGGGGATGGATCAGTTCCTCATCCGTTTTGCACAGTGCTGTCATCCGGTGCCCGGGGATCCGATCATGGGATTCATCACCCAGGGGAGGGGCATCGTGGTGCACCGCACCGACTGCACCAACGCGGCCAAGCTGCTCGAAATGCCGGAACGCAACATCGAGGTGTCCTGGGACGTGGACGGCGAAGGCGCCTTTCTGGTCCAGCTCCGCGTGTTGGCCAGCAGGGGCAAGGATTTTTTCAGGGACGTGGCCGAATCGCTCGCAGCCATGGACACGACCATCATCAAGATGGACATGAAGACTGAAAACGCGATCATCAGCATCACCCTGATTCTGGAAGTGAAGAACCTGCTTCATCTCACGAAGATCATGAGGAGGCTTTACCGGATCAAGGGGATCCTGTCCGTCAGCAGGGACAGCGAAAATCAACGGCAGCCGAAATCGGCATGAAGGGGCCTGCAGTGGAAGTTCCCCCGCAGCGGGCGGCTGCGGTGCTTCATCGGGTAGGGCAAGACCTCTTGATCCGCCCGCGTTCACCGGGAAAATCCCCGGGCAAGCCCGCTGATCTGTCATGCGGGAACAACCTCGCTTTCGGATTCTAACAACGGAGGAGGCGTCGATGAGCAATCTGGTAACGATCACCAAGAAGGATGTGGCGAAGCGGACGGCCAAACTGGTCGGGGAGCGGATCTATCTGACCGAAAAAATCGTGGACGGCGTTTTTACGGCGTTGCGCCAGTTCATGGCGGAGGCGGATCCGGAAATCCGCATTGAAATCCGCGATTTCGGCGTTTTCGAGGTGAAACGCACCAAGCCGAAACCCAAGGCCCGCAATCCGAAGAGCGGCGAAATCATCTATGTCCCGGCCAGGCGGAAAACCCATTTCAAGGCCGGCAAGCTGCTCAAAGAAGTGCTGAAGCAACCCATGCAATGACCGGCCAATCGCCCACGGGCTGCATTCTCGCCCTGGATTACGGCAGAAGAAGGATCGGGATCGCGGTCAGCGATCCTTTTCAATGGACTGCGCAGCCGCTTGAAACCTGGACCGGCGGTTCGCCCGCGGCGTTGATGCATCATGTGCGCCGGCTCATTGCAGAGAAGAACATCGTGAAAGTGATCGTGGGATTGCCGCTGACCCTGAAGGGGGATTTTTCGGAATCCACCCGGAAGACGGAGGCCTTCATCAGGCTGCTGGAAAAATCCGTTTCCGTTCCCGTGGTCCGTTGGGACGAGCGCCTGACCACGGTTGAGGCGGCCCGCGTGCTCCGGTCCATGGACATCCCGTCCCGTGATCAGAAGCGTAAAATCGACCAGATGGCAGCGGCCCTCCTGCTGCAGAGTTATCTCAGTCATCTAGAATCAAAACCGTCAGGCCTGGAGGAACATCATTGAACCGGCAGGATCGGATCCATATCTTCGTCACCGCGGCAGGCCTGATTCTCTCCTTTCCACCGTTTCCCCTGGGTTTTATCGCATGGGGGATTCTGATCCCCTTTTTTCATGTCGTTCGGCGCATAAGATCCCGCTCCGCCTTCTGGACCGGATACCTGACAGGGCTGGTCTGGGCCTGCGGGACCGTTTATTGGATCGGCACTGCGACCGGGATCGGATTGTTCCTGGCCCTGGCGGTGTTCCCCCTGTTCTTCGCGCTCTATGCCTTCCTGCAGGCGGGGCTCTGCTCCCGATGGGGAGACAGCGCCGTCTGGGCCGCTCCTTTCATCTGGACCGGCATTGAAATTCTCGCCTCCTTCGCCGACATCGGTTTTCAATGGCTTTCGTTGGCCTATACGCAGACCCGCTACCCTTTTCTCTTCCAGTACCTGCCGTTCACAGGAGCGCATGGATTGACTTTCTGGATCGTGACGGTCAATGCGGCCGCCTTCTTTCTGATCCGTTCCGTGCCGGGACAGAAGAGGCGCACGACAGGGGCGGCGGTCTTGCTGGCCGCTCTTTTTTTGTTTCCGGTCGCAGCAGGCCTTTCCGTCCTCTCCGGTCCGCAGCCGGGGGAGGGGGAGATCCGGATCAGCCTCGTGCAGGGGAATATCGATCCCTACATCAAATGGTCGCCGGACTTTATGGATTCTAATTTTGTAATATATGAACGGCTGACGCGGGAAGCCGCCCGGACCGGGCCGGATCTGATCGTCTGGCCCGAAACGGCGGCGCCCTGCTATCTGAGGCACAGGGCGGTTTATCTGAACCGGGTCCGGTCCTTCGTGGACAGCCTGGGCGTCCCCCTGCTTACCGGCGCACCCGACTATGTCTGGATACATCCGGATACCGTGAACAAATACAATGCGGCCTTGTTGCTTCGTCCCCGCGATTACCGGATTCAGACCTACTACAAGATGCGGCTCGCCCCGTTTTCGGAGAGGGTCCCGTTTACGGAACAACTCCCGTTCCTGTCCTCCCTGGCGCAGAAGATCAGCCGGGATGTCGGGGACTATACGCCGGGCCGCGAAGTGAAGGTGTTCGATCTGGCAGTTCACGGACAAAGCGGCCCCGTCTTTTTCTCCGCGATCATCTGCTTTGAATCCATCTTCCCGGAACTGGTTTCCGATTTCGTGGAAGCGGGGGCCGGTTTTCTGGTGATCATCACAAACGACGGGTGGTTCGGCAGGACGTCGGGACCCTATCAGCACGCGCAGGCCGCAGTGCTTCGCGCGGTTGAAAACCGGGTCTGGATCGCCCGGTGCGCCAACACGGGCGTCTCCTGTTTCATTGATCCGCTGGGACGCGTGGTCCGGAAGACCCGGCTTGATGAGGCGGTTTCCCTTGAGCAGACGGTCCGGTTGAATCCGCATCCGGGAAAAACCCCGGCATCGAGGCCCTTTTTCAGGGGTTTCGTCCTGTCCGGATTTTTGGTCTGCTGCGTCTCCTCTATCCCCCTGCTTTCCCGCAAAGGCCGGAAGGGCGGCGCTGTCTCATGAAGAAAGTGTTTTTCATCCTCTGTTTCGCCGCATCGGTGTCCGGGCGTGGCGCAGAACGCCTGGTGACCCTGGCTACCGTGAAATCCCGCCCGCTGGCCATGGGAGGCGCGTTTGTTTCGATGAACGGCCAGTTGGACGCCCTGGATTTCAATCCGGCGGGATTCCGCCTGGGATTTTCCGGCAGGCCGAAGCATTGGACGGTTTTCCTCAATCCGGCCGGGCCTGTGCTCGCTGCAGCAGAACGGGACGCCTGTTCGGATTGGACCGTGCCGGCCGGATTGATCCTGAGGGGATTCGGGGTGGCGATCTCCAGGCTGCGTGCGGGGGTGATTCTCGGGGAGGAATCCCTTTCGGACGAATCGAGGCTTTCCCGGGACCGTTTCTGGGACTGTACGGATTACGAACTGCGCCGCAACGCCGGTTTCGGTTTCTCCTTTGATCTGGCTCCCAAGGTTTCAATCGGCGCCTCCGGCGAAATTTTCATGCGCGGCCAATCCTGGGGTTCGGCGAAAGCCGGCTACCGGTACGGCATGATGCTCAGGCCACGCGGCAATATTTCCGTGGGTCTCTGTTATGTGGATTTTCCGAAGGCCTGTCCCTGGGACCGTCTGGCACTGGAGAGGCTTTCAGACGAAACGCTGAATGTGGGCGTCTCCTACAGGCCGGCGCCATGGCTGGACCTGGCATTGGACATCCGGAACGTCAGCGATGAGGATAAGCCCGCAGTACGCGAACCTCATATCGGCATGGAAGCCAGGCCCTGGCCGTTTTTTTCCCTGCGCGCCGGTTATTACCGCACCCGCCACGCTTCCGAACAGACTTTAACGGCCGGATTCGGGCTGGGTTTCGATCTTTCCGAAACGTTCCCTTTTAACGCAGCCGGCTCCGTGAGGACCGACATCAGCCTGTGCATGGCCTGGCAGAGACAGGTCTCCGCCCAACATCGCTGGTTCTTTTTGACATGGATCCTTCAGATCGGTTGATCCCATGAAGCGGATGCGCCCATACCCGGTCGTAAAAGGGACGCTTTGCATGTGCCTCGTCCTCTGTGCGGCTGCCTGCGCTCCGGGAAGACTGTCAACGGACATTTCCAGGCCGACCAATCTGGAACTCCTCTGTTCTTCAGTCGTGGAATGCATCGGACTGATGAGCGATTCCCTGCGCCTGGATCCCGCGCTTTTCAGGGTGCCTGAAAGGCCGGACAGCGCCTGCGGCCTGATCCGGTTCCTGGACCATTGCGCTGCGGAGGCCCTGATCATTCGGGGGTGGAGAAGAGTGGAGGACGGCGGCCTGCCCTGTTTGTCATGGCTTCCAGTGGCCGCTTCCGTTCAATACGCCGGATCGCCTCAGAACGCTTCCCGGGGGTCAGGAGCGATCAAAAGAAAAGCATCGGTCTCCATCCTGTTCCGGATCAAGCAGGAAGGCCGGTCCGTTGATCTGGGACGCTTTTCAGCGGAAAAGGCGGACGTCCTTCCGCGATCGGCCCTCTATGCGGCCGAGCAGAACGGTCTTCTGATCGGAAGGCCTCCGTTGCCGGACACGGCGGGATTCATGAGCTGGATGGAGCCCCTGCTCGCATTGGTCCTCGCCGGAACGCTCGGCTACCTGTTCTATACGATTCGAAGCCGGTCCTGACGCCGCAAACCGGCCCATTTGAAAAGTCTCTGCAAGGGAGGTTGGTTTTGATGAAGGAAAGGAAGTCCCGCCAATTTGCCGCATTCTGCATGGGTTTCATCCTCTTTTTTGCAGCGGCCGGGTGTCACCGTGAAACGGTCAACTGGAGAAAATTGTCGAATGACGAACTGTTCCTCCATGCCAAGAAGCTGTATGATCGGAAGGACTGGTTCGACGCGAAAACACATTTCACCACCGTCCTGCTGGGCAGTCCGGCAGGCAACATCCTGGAGCAGGCCCAGTACCTCCTGGGGGACTGCCATTTCCAGCTCAAGGAGTACGTCGAGGCCATCGCCGAATTCGAGAAGGTCATTAAAAGCATGCCGAACGGCGCTTATGCGGATGATGCGAGGTTCAAGATCGGACTCTGCTACGACCGGCTCGCTCCGGGTTACGCCCTGGACCAGGATTACACGTACAAGGCCATTGCGGAATTCGAGGCTTTTCTGGATGAATTTCCGCAATCCGAGTTCTACCCGGAGGCCGAGCGGAAACTGAAAAGCTGCAGGGACCGTTTGGCCAAAAAGGAATACAAGACGGGCGAATTGTACCGGAAAATGGGATATTACCCTGCGGCCATCATTTCCTTTCAGTCCGTGGAAGAACTGTACGCGGATACTGAATATTCGGATGACGCCGTCTATTGGAGAGCGGAATGCCTTCGCAAGATGGGGAGTTGGGAGGATGCGGCGGAGGCCTATGAAAAGCTCCTGAACGTCCATCCGGACAGTCCGCTCTTCGCAAAGGCGAGATTGAGACTGAAATCCGTTCGGGAAAAGGCCCGGGATTCCGGACAGGAGCCCCAGGGATGAAGCGTATTTTGCATGCTGAGCGGATGAAGGATCGGCCATGCGCACCGGCGTGATGGGGGGCACATTCGATCCCATTCACATGGGGCATCTCCTGCTCGCCGAAACCGTTCGGGACGAATGCGGCCTGGACTGTGTGCTTTTCGTGCCGGCCTCCATCCCCCCGCACAAGACGGACGATCCTGTTTCGGATCCGGCTCACCGTTTGGCCATGACCGCCCTCGCAGTGGAGGGATCGGACGGCCTGTGCGTCAGTGATTGCGAAGTGCGGAGGGGCGGCGTTTCGTACACGGTTGATACACTGCGCGCCCTATCGGATCTTTCGGATACCAAGGGCGATGAATTCCACCTGATCCTCGGGATGGACAACCTGTTGGATTTGCATGCCTGGCGGGACCCGGACGCCC
This sequence comes from bacterium, assembly GCA_016931355.1. Taxonomy (GTDB): domain Bacteria; phylum Zhuqueibacterota; class QNDG01; order QNDG01; family JABMRT01; genus JAFGEX01. The sequence goes on along the minus strand of JAFGEX010000197.1, from coordinate 5,393 downwards.
TGTTCCGCCTGGCTGCGGTGATTGTCATGGACAGGCCCGGCGTTCCGGAAGAAAAGGCTGATCCCCGTTTTCTTTCCAGGATACGGCGTGTCCGCACGCCCCTGATTCAGATTTCCTCAACGGAGATCCGGGCGCGCGTTAAAAACGGAAAAAGCATCCAGTTTTGGGTTCATCCGGCGGTTGAGCGCTATATCCTGCGAAACGGACTATACAGATGATGGAGACGCTGGCCGGATTCGGAAGGAGCGTGCTGGTCATTCTGGAGGAGGCCGGATCCGCTGCGATTCTGCTCTACCGGTCCATGCGGGGAGGGGCGTATCTGCTCAGGCGGCCAGCACTTTACGCGGACCAGGCATTTCAAATCGGGGTGCAGTCCCTGCCTTTGGTTCTGGTCGTGAGCGTTTTCACGGGCGCTGTTTCATCCTGGCAGGCGGCCTATCAGTTCAGGGGGATCATCTCCATGGATTTCCTGGGCGCTGCGGTCAGCGCCGCCCTTTTCATCGAGCTTTCGCCGGTATTGACCGGTCTGGTTGTGGCCGGGAGGGTCGGCGCCTCCATCGCGGCCGAACTCGGCACCATGCGCGTGACGGAGCAGATCGATGCGCTGGAAACCCTGGCCATTGATCCGGTGCATTACCTGGCTGCGCCGCGCATCACCGCAGGCTGGACCATGCTGCCGGTTCTGCTTGTTTTTTCAAGCCTGCTCGCTCATCTGGGTGCATTTGCAGTTGCGAACACCATGCTGGGCGTTTCGGCCGACACTTTTTTCAGCAGCGTGCAGAAGTATTTTTCAATGCGAAACGTCGTTTCCGGCCTCATCAAGGCGCTGGTATTCGGCGGGGGCACGGCGCTGATCGGGTGTTCGATCGGATTCAGGACAATGGGGGGGGCTGTGGGCGTGGGTGAGGCCACGATACGCGCCTTTGTCTATTCCTCGGCGTTCATCCTGATCGCCGATTACATCCTGTCGATCTTTTTGTTCTAGGCGCATGATCGAGATCAAACGCATCAAAAAATCCTTCGGCGGAAAGCCGGTGTTGAAAGGGATCAGCCTCGACATCCCTGAGAAAAAAGCGACTGTTCTGATCGGTCGCAGCGGATGCGGCAAAACCGTTCTGCTCCGCATCCTCATCGGCCTGCTCCGGCCGGATGAGGGACAGGTGCTGGTGGACGGGGAGGATATGGCGGGGCTTTCCCGCAAGGCCCTGTTCCGGGCCCGGCGGAAATTCGGCATGCTCTTTCAGAGCGCTGCGCTTTTTGATTCCATGACCGTGGGGGAAAACATCTCCCTTGCGCTCAGGGAGCATACGGATCTGTCCAAAACGGAGATCGCCGAAAAGGTGAGAGAGAAGCTGGATCTGGTCGGCCTGGAAGGCGTGGAGGACAGGATGCCTTCAGAACTTTCCGGAGGGATGAAAAAAAGGGTCGGGCTGGCCAGGGCTCTGATCATGGATCCCAGGTACGTCCTCTATGACGAACCCACGACCGGACTGGATCCGGAAACGGCGGACGCCATCAACGAACTGATCGGCGGCACCGGCAGGCGCCTGGGCATCACGTCCGTGGTCGTGACGCATGATCTGGTCAGCGCCAGGCGCATCGGAGACCGTTTCGCCATGATTTCAGAGGGACATATTGTTTTTGACGGGACCCCGGAAGGATTCCAGGCCTGTCAGAAACCCGCCGTGCGCCGGTTCATCAACGGCAGCGGCCTGGACCTGGAAGAACGGATTTAGGCGAATCATGAAAAAGCGCATCCACACCCGTTATGTCTGCCAGAACTGCGGGAACGAGTCACCCCGGTGGATGGGCAAATGCCCGGAATGCGGTTCCTGGAACAGCTACACGGAGGAGATCATCGAGCGCGAGCAGGCCCGGGGCCCGGAATCTCCGGCATCCGCCCCGCTTCCGATCGCGGACATCGAGGCCGGAGAATCCAGGCGGTTGCGGACTTCGATTGCGGAATTCGACCGCGTGCTGGGAGGGGGCATTGTGCCCGGATCCGTTGTCCTGATCGGCGGCGCCCCCGGAATCGGCAAATCGACGCTTCTGCTTCAGGTATGCGGAACGCTGGCCCGGAAAGGAACCCGGATCCTCTACGTATCGGGCGAGGAATCCCTGCATCAGATCAAGATGCGGGCAAAGCGAATCGGCGTGGAGGACGCGAACATCTTTCTGTCGAACGAAAACAATGCGGGCCTTATAGCGGAAATGATCCGCAGGGAGAAACCGGGCCTCGCGGTGGTGGATTCCATTCAAACCGTGTATCTGCCGGACATGGAAAGCCTGCCCGGGAATGTCAGCCAGGTCCGGTACTCCGCGCATGAACTCGCGTCTGCCGCCAAGCGGGAGGACATCCCGCTGTTCCTCGTCGGCCATGTGACCAAGGACGGGAATCTGGCCGGTCCGCGCGTGCTGGAACATCTGGTGGATTGCCTGCTGCTCTTCGAGGGGGACCAGCAGCATCTCTACCGTCTGCTCAGGGCGGTGAAAAACCGTTTCGGATCCACCCAGGAGGTGGGCATTTTCGAGATGACGGACAGAGGGATGACGGAGGTGCTGAATCCCTCCGGTTTCCTCCTGTCCCAGCATCGGGAAGGGACATCCGGATCCGTGGTCACCGTGAGCCTGGAAGGCAGCAGGCCCCTGCTGGTTGAAGTGCAGGCCCTGGTCACTCAAACCGTGTACGGCATGCCGCAGCGCACGGCCACAGGGCTGGACCAGAGAAGGATGTCCGTGCTGCTGGCTGTGCTGGAAAAAAGGCTGGGCCTGCGGTTCGGCAATCAGGACGTGTTTCTCAACGCGGCCGGCGGTTTGGACCTGTCGGAACCGGGTGTGGACCTGGCGGTCGTATGCGCGATGGTGTCGAGCCTCAAGGACAGGCCGGTCCCTGCCGGCACGGTCGTGGCAGGAGAAGTCGGACTGGCCGGGGAATTGCGCGGCATTTCCCACATGGACATGCGTATCACGGAGGCGGGAAGGCTTGGTTTCAGGCAGATGGTCATCCCGAGGGCCAATCTGAAGGGATTGAAGAAGCATGACATCAAACTGTTGGATGCGGATTCAATCGCAGACGCTGTATCCCATCTGTTCGGGGACCGGAAAACAGGGGCGGATATTTGATGTTCCACCTGGAGAAAAAGGACGGGGAGACCGGAGCCCGTGCCGGAATCCTGAAGACCGGCCACGGCAACGTGGAAACCCCGGTGTTCATGCCGGTCGGAACCCAGGCTTCGGTGAAAACCGTATCCCCCCGCGACCTGACCGAAGCGGGCGTGCGCATGATCCTGGCCAACACCTATCATCTCTATCTGAGGCCCGGTGACGTGCTCATCCGGGAAGCGGGCGGCCTGCACCGTTTCATGTCCTGGGAGAGACCCATTCTGACCGACAGCGGCGGCTTCCAGATCTACAGCCTTTCCGGCCTTCGCAGGATTACGGACGAAGGCGTGACGTTTCAATCCCACATCGACGGCTCCCGCCATGTGTTCACTCCGGCCGGCGTCGTGCGGATACAGCGGAATCTGGGATCCGACATCGCCATGCCCCTGGATGAATGCGCCCCCTATCCGTGCACGCATGAAGAGGCCCGGGCCGCAGCAGTGCGCAGCGTCAAATGGGAAAAGGCATGCCTGGAGGAATTCAGGGCCGGATCCAAGGCGGGCGCAGGCGGGCAGGCCCTTTTCGGGATCGTGCAGGGAAGCGTGTATGAGGATTTGCGCAGGGAATGTCTGGAAGCGCTTCTGGGACTGAATTTCGACGGATATGCAATAGGCGGCCTGGCTGTTGGAGAACCCAAGAGCCGTATGCTGGAAATGACGGCCTTCTGCTGCGATCTGCTGCCGGAGGACAGGCCGCGCTATCTCATGGGCGTGGGAAAGCCGGAGGACATCGTCGCTTCCATCGCGCTTGGCGTCGATCTGTTTGATTGCGTCATTCCGACGCGCAACGGACGCAACGCCACATTGTTCACCCGGTCGGGCAGGCTTGTCATCAAGGGCAAAGCTTTCGAGAGGGATTTCGGCCCGGTGGATCCTGAATGCACCTGTTATACCTGCACCCGGTTCACCCGGGCCTATCTCCGTCATTTGTTCAAATCCGGAGAAATTCTGGGGCTGCAGCTGGCCACGCTGCACAACCTTCATTTTTACATGGAACTCATCCGGGAGGCCAGGAAAGCGATTCTGGAGAACCGTTTCGCCCAATGGCAATCCCTTTTCTACAGCCGCTACCATCTTGAGGACAAAACGCTCATCGAGCAGGGAGGATGAATTGAATCCGTTTTTATCCATGATCGGCATGGCGCCGACCGGCGCCGGAACCCAGACGGCGAATCCGCTTCTGTCTTTCGCGCCTTTCCTGATGATCATCGTCATCTTTTACTTCTTCCTGATACGCCCCCAGGCGAAGCGGCAGAAGGAACACCGCCTGATGCTGGAGGAGCTGAAAAAGGGCGACCGTGTGGTCACCTCGGCCGGCATCGTGGGTGTCATAGCCGGGATCAAGGAAAAAGAGGGGACGGTGCTGCTGGAAGTGGACAAGAATGTGAAGATCGAAATCACGAAGGCTTCGGTGGCGCAGGTGCTCAAGGTGAAGGCCGAATAGGCTTTTATGCGCATCGTCTTTATGGGCACACCCGAAACCGCTGTGCCATCCCTGTACCGGCTTGTACAAGCCGGAATCATTCCGGCCGCAGCGGTCACGCAGCCGGACCGGCCGAAGGGAAGGGGTCTGAAACCGGTGTCCCCGCCGGTCAAACAGGCCGCGGGGGATCTGGGCATTCCGGTGATGCAGCCTGAGGATCTGAGGGATCCCGGATTCCTCTCAGCGCTCCAATCCTGTAAAGCGGATTGTTTCGCGGTCGTGGCATACAGGATTCTACCGGAATCCGTGCTTTCACTCCCTCCTCTGGGATGCATCAACCTGCATTTCTCCCTGCTGCCCAAATACCGCGGCGCAGCGCCTGTGCAATGGGCCCTCTTGAACGGAGAAACGCACACGGGAGTGACCACCTTTTTCATCAAACGGGCCGTGGATACGGGGGACATCATCCTGCAGAAAGAAGTCGCCATTCAGCCGGAGGACGATTATGGTAGCCTTCTCGGGCGGCTTGCATCCGAAGGGGCGGATTTGCTTGTCCGGACCCTGGAAAACCTCAAGAAGGGGACGATCCGCAGAATACCGCAGACCGGACCCTCATCCCCGGCGCCGAAGATCAGCCCGGAGCAGGGCCTGATTGATTGGGGCCGCAACGCTGCGGACATCGCCAACCAGATTCGCGCCTTCAGTCCGTCTCCCGGCGCCTATACGCTGTGGCGGAATAAACGGTTGAAGATTTTCAGGGCGCGTGCCGAAGAACACGGCGGTACGGCTGCTGATCCGGGAGCGGTTCT
>JAFGEX010000016.1 GCA_016931355.1 bacterium | reverse complement strand
CGGGGTAAGCGGGCGAATCCAAATGTCTTTTACCCTTCAGTTTGAAGATTCACCGCCGCGAGTTACGGGGAGCTTCATGAATCCGATGAGTCCGCGTCGGAAAACCTTCAAATGTTTTTCCCGGGTGATTCTCATCCTGTTTTCACAGGCAGCCGGCATTCTGGCCGGGCTGAGCGCTCCGGTTGTTGCCGGACAGGAATCGAGCAGCCGGAATGCGGCTGTCTTTCGGGTTCGTTCCGACTATCTGCCGGGTGATGTGCTCGAACCCTGGGAAGGCGGGCCGGCCTATTATGGGGCATGGACCAATGGACCGTCAACGGACACGAATTTTTTCCCCATGGCAGTCTGGCTGCAAAGCCCGGAGAATGCGTCAACAGCAGCGACATATAAAAATAGTGGCATCAACACCCATGTCGGGCTCTGGGAGGGTCCCACCGAAAGCCAGCTTTCGGCCATCGCCGCGCTGAACACAACGACCCTCTGCGATCAGAATGCAACGGGGTTACACTCCGTCCATTCGGACGTCATCAAGGCCTGGATGCATCAGGACGAACCGGACAATGCGCAGGGCGGGACGCAGGACCCGGTTCCTGTTGCCGAGATTGTTGACCGGTACGGCCGGATGAAGGCCAATGATCCGACCCGCCCTGTGTATCTCAACTTCGGCCAGGGTGTCGCGTGCGATGCCTGGTACGGCAGGGGCAACCGGACGAATCATCCGGAGGATTATGCCGCCTATTCCGAGGCCGCGGATATTCTCAGCTTCGATGTCTATCCCATGAATGTCTTTCCTCTTCCCGAGTCTTCCGCTCCCTGGTTCCGCGCTTTTAACAACGCGGTGGCGCAGAATCCCTGGTATGTGGCTGCCGGAGTGGACCGCCTCCGGAATTGGACGGACTCAAAAAAACCGGTCTGGGTATGGATCGAGTGCACGAACATCAACGGCGAACCGGACTACGCATTGACGCCGGCCATCGTCAAGGCCGAGGTGTGGATGGCGATCATTCACGGCGCCCGGGGCATAGGCTATTTCTGCCATCAGTTCAGCCCTTCCTTCATCGAGGCGGGGCTTTTGGCAAATGCCGCCATGCGGGACGGCGTTTCCGCGGTCAACGCTCAAATCGCATCCCTTGCGCCCGTGCTGAACACGCAGAGCGTTTCAAACGGCGTAATCGTCGCGTCCGGTAATCCGGCAATCCTCGTGGATGCCATGGTCAAGCGGTCGGATGGATACACCTATGTCTTTGCCGTTTCCATGCGGCCGGGGTCGACCACGGCCGTTTTCGCACTGCGGGATTTTACTGGTACCTGCACGATCGAGGTGATCGGCGAGAACAGGGATCTGACCGCCGTAGACGGCGTCTTCCAGGATGATTTTCCCGGTTACGGTGTTCATCTCTACCGCGCCTCCAATCCGAGATCCTCCGGGGTCAAGGGCCGGGAGCGGCCACGTGGCTTTGGACTTCATCCCAATTTCCCGAACCCGTTCAATGGCAGGACACGTATTCCGTTTTCCTTGTCCGGACAGACATCAGAAACACGTGTTTTATTGAGGATATTCGACGTGCTCGGAAGGGAGAGGGGAACACTGGTGGACGAAGAGAAGTCCGGAGGATATTATTCCGTTGAGTGGGATCCGGATTCATACGGTGTTGCAGGAGGTGTCTTCATCTGTGTCCTGGAAACAGGAGATGCGGTCGATCTCAGGAAGCTGGTCTATATTCCGTAAAGAAGGCCGGCCATGAAAATTCGGGCAGGCGGGATCATCCCGGCCGTCGTGGTTCTCTTTCTATCCGGCTGCGGCGGAAAAAAGAAAAACATGGTCGAGAATGCGGATCCCTATACCGCCGGGCTTCCCCGATTCGTGCACGTGAATTTCATCGAACCGGCCCGCATGGAAAGAATTTCCAGGTTCCGCTCCTCGGTCGGACACGATTATTCCGACGATTTCGAGCATTGCCGGAGCATGAAACATTATTTCATGCCGGATGGATCCGGAGACTGGTCCGAGGTGCGCGTGTATGCGCCCGTGGACGGTTTCGTGTCCCTCTTTTTCGACGAGTGGATCGGGGGCACGCAGATCTGGCTCACCTCATCAGAATACCCCGATTTCGAATTCGACATGTTCCATGTCCATCTGCGCGACTTGAATCCACTGACGTGCCAGGGTGAGACGTTCATATCCGAAAGCGGGAATCTGGAGAATGGCTTCGATCTCAATTGAACGGTATCCTCAACCGGGATAGACAATCCTCCGCCATGCTCACGCAGTCTCAAAAACATTGAAGCTCCCCGCAGCGAACGGACGGGAAACCTTCGATCTGCCTGAATCCGTTTTTACATTCGGCCACGGTTCACAGCGGTTGCCGCGGGCCTGCCCGCCTATCCTGTTTGCGATGGATACGATCGGTGACACATTCAGATTCAGGATTTTTCTCTTGACATTGGAAACAAGATAATTTATTTTTTTTATTATGAACAATGATGATTGAATATGATTGAAAGGCGGTGATTGAAATGTATGTTCAGGCATGGACCGGGAAAGGGTTTTTATGGCGCGGTTTCCTCTGCATTGTGGTTTTATCTGTTTGTTGCGGGAAAAGCCCTTCCAAACAAAGCCCGGCGGATTCAACGAACGGTCTCCCGGAGAAGACAAAGATCGTGAGCAGCGGGGACTGGAACTCCCTTTTCGTTTCCGCATCTTCCGGAGATTCCATTCTGGTTTTCAGCAAATCCGCATCGTCGAAATATTCTTTCCGGGTAAACGACATCCTGGTCTCAAGCGAAGGGGAGGGTCTCCTCAGGCGGATCACGGCAGTGGAAGAAAACGCCGCCGGCCTGACCCTGCATACCACACAGGCCTCGATTGCGGAGGCCGTCGGAGATGGGGAAGGGTCCTTTACCGTGCAATTCCCTGCCGCAAGACTGAATAAGGCCGAGGTGCATGATTCGGGACTCCGGCTGCTCCATCCGGGGAAGCCCGGAGAAATCTGTTTCCCAGTGGACGAGGTCCTTTACGACGAGGACGGAAATCCCGCCACGCGGACGGATCAAATCACCTTGACGGGAAGCTGCAGTTTCATCCCGGAAATGGTCGTGGATAAGGAGGTGGAGTCGGAACGGGCCATCAGGCTGAAGGTGGAAACGGCGGTGCGCATGAACCTCAATCTGACCCTGTCCATCAACCTTTCGGCAATTGAATACAGTGGCGAAAAGTCCCTGGGCGAGGTGGAGATCGGCACGTTGCCCGCAACGCTTTGCGGCCTGCCTCTTAAATTGACGCCCGTGCTGGAAGTGGTTGCAGGCGCGGCCGTGGATGTGCATTCCAAGACCTACACGCGCGTGAAGCAGGATTTGAAGATAACGGCTGGATTCCTCTATGAAAACGGCACTTGGTCCCGGTATTCCAGGATCGATTCGTCGTTTTCCTATACGCCTCCCAGCGTGAAAACGAGCGCGAAGGCCACGGCCTATATCAAGCCGAGCATGAGCGTCAAGATCGACAAGGTTGTGTCGCCTTATCTGTATTTTTCCCTGTACGGGGATCTGGAGGCGGACGTGCAGGCCAGCCCGTGGTGGGAGCTATATGCAGGCGTGGCTGCGGGCGGGGGCGTGAAAATGAAGATCTGGGACTGGACGATAGCCGACTTCGGCGCAACGCTGATGGATTACCGTGTTAAAATTGCAGAGGCTGCGGCTGCATCTGAAGTTCCGGTTCTGGATGTTACGCCGCTGACACTCGATTTCGGCCCGGAGGCCACTTTCCTCGAACTCCAGATCCGAAATGCCGGCACCGGCACCCTGAGCTGGTCAATCAGCGATGACATGGACTGGTGTTACTTTTTTACCAAAGACGGAAGTGCGACCACCGAGACGGACATCGTCCGAATCAACATCGATCGCGGATTGCTGCCAGGCGGTTTGTATTCCGGCATCCTGAATGTGACCTCCAACGGCGGTGATCAAGCCGTACAGGTCCGGATGGAGGTCGAGATACCGTATGACACGGAAATGGAATGGGTTTCCATTCATGATCATCTCACCTTCACCATGGGCGATTCATGGGGAGACGGATATGACGATCAGCTTCCGGTCCACCAGGTCACCCTGAGCCCCTATTCCATGGGTATGTACGAGGTCACGAACGCCCAGTACTGCGAGTTCCTGAACGAAGCACTGGCCCAGGGATTGATTCGGGTTTTCGAGGAACACCATACAACCTATGCGGGCCCCTCCACGGCATCGGGCGCCTGGATCGATCTGGACACCGGATACGCCGATACCTCCGGCATCGGGTACGGGAACGGGCGGTTCAGGGTGCGCAGTGGAATGGGCTACCATCCTGTGGTAGCCGTGAGCTCGGATGGCGCTGCCGCGTTTGCGGACCATTACGGATGGAGGCTGCCCACCGAAGCCGAATGGGAGCGTGCGGCACGCGGGCCGGATCCGGGCCGCAAATGGCCTTGGGGAGACTCGCCGCCCGCTCCGGACAAGGCCAATTTCAAAGACTCCAACCTCCATGGAACCGTTCCGGTGGGGACCTATCCACAGGGAAGGTCTGCTGAAGGCATATATGATCTATCAGGAAATGTCTCTGAATGGTGCTCCGATTACTATCAGGATCACTACGAGGCTGAGGCACAGGTCGATCCGACGGGTCCAGCAAATGGTTTGAAACTGGTCTGTCGAGGAGGACACTTTGACTATCTACCGCACTTGATCCGGACCACATACCGCGGTTATCTCTGGGAAGGCAGCCAATCATGGGTTCTCGGCTTCCGCGTGGCAAAGTCGGATTAAACGACAGCTTCGCCTGGTTTTCCTTGAAGCGGCATCCGGCTTCATGCGATGGCCGTCCATCACTGGTTCTTCATTAAAAACGGGGGCAGGGGAATGAAAAAATCCGCCTTTTTGTTCACCATTCTCTTCTGCGCATGGGCCCTGGCACAGGAAAAACCCAACATCGCCATTCTGGATCTGGACGGAAGCGGGATTTCGAAGGAAGACCTGAAGGGTCTGACCAATCGGTTTCAGACCGAGATTTTCAGGACGGATCAATTCACGGTGCTTGAAAGGGCCAAGATAGACGCGCTTCTGGAAGAGCAGCAATTCCAGTCAACCGGATGTACGGACCTGGCCTGTGCAATCGAGATCGGCCGCATGCTGAACGTGGAACTGGTCGTGGTGGGCAATGTGGACAGGGTGGGTTCCATCTATTCCGTCAACGTCCGGCTGGTGGACGTGCTGACCGGGAAGATCATTAAAAATGAGATCGACGACTGCCCCCAGTGCACGCTGGACCAGGTGTTCCTGAACGCCCTAAAAGCTGCGGCGTACAAGATAGCCGGCCTCGAGCCGCCGCCCAAACCGGTCGAGGAAAGGCGGCAGATTGGACAGCAGCCGCCCGTGGAGCAGCCTTCACAACCGGTTGTCCAATCCAGGCCGAAATCCAAATCGCGCTTCAAGTTCGGATACTTCGTGGGTTTGAATGCCTCGGCAAGCGTGGATGTCGAAAGCGCTGAATACCAGGTCAAGCATGCCGGCAGCCTGGAAATCGGGATGACCTACGACGTTCCCCTGTCCAGAACCCTATTCCTGAAGCCCGAATTCGTGTACCAGAACCGAAAAGCCGAGATCAATAACTATGATTTTTACGATGACGATTATTCGGACATCCTCCATTATATACATATGCCTGTCCTGCTGTCCTGGCATTTCAGCTCTTTCAACCAGTTTTTCATAGGCCCGTCCTTCGGATTTTTCATGAGAGGGACTTATACCCTCAACGGAGTCGAAGACGATTATGAGGAAGGCGAAGTGAACAAGACTCTGATGCGGCTCCTGTTCGGAACGGAATTGAGCCTGGGGCCGTTCCGCCTGGGATACCGTTTTTCCAAGGACCTGGGGCGGGAAAGCGATACGGATTCGATGAAAATCAGCCGGAACATACAGGTTCTGACGCTCGGATTCATGTTCGGACGGTGAATCTGGCAGCGGGCGCATTCCCCGCGACATGCCGGGGGGCATGCCCCGGGCTTTGATCCGGGGTAAGCGAGCGAATCCAAACGTCTTCAACTTTACAGATCGAAGATTCCCCGGCAGCTCGCTGCCGGGGAGCTTCAATGGATCAGGCTCATGACCAGCGCAAACAGTGCGGAGAATCACGCGTGAAACATACGGGCCGGACAAAGGATAAGCGGAAAGGCGGTGACAAGGATCTCCAATGGAAGATCCTGATCGGCATCGCAGCCGGGCTGATACTCGGCCTGCTTTTTAACCGGACGGCGTATGCTTCAGAAATGCCGGCATGGATGGTCGTCCTGAAAACGGTTTTACACTACGTGGGGGACGTTTTCATCCGGCTTCTTCGCATGACTATCATCCCGCTCGTCTTCGCTTCCCTTTTCACATCGGTCGTACGGCTCGGGGACATCCGCAGGCTGAAGCGCATCGGCGCGGTCGCAATGGCCTACTACCTGGCCACCACCATACTGGCTGTGCTGCTCGGGATGCTGCTGGTCAATGCCATTCATCCGGGAAAAGGCGTTGATCCGGAGGCCATCCGGAAGCTTGACATGCAGGCTTCCGTACCGGAGTCCATTGCCGGGGCCGGAGCGGATGGAAGGCATCCCGCTCTCATCCTGATGGACACGCTGATCGACATGGTTCCGAAAAATCCGGTGGCTGCCATGGCAGGCGGAGACATCCTCCAGCTCATTTTTTTCACGATCTTTTTCGCGGTCGTGACCTCGCTGGTGGGACGGAGGGCCCGTCCGCTCATCCAGGTCGTCGAAGGCCTGGACCATGTCATGGGCCGTTTCATCCTGCTCATCATGCGCATCGCGCCGGTATGCCTGTTCGCCCTCGTGACGGTGATCATGGCGGATCTCGGATTTTCCGTGCTCGGCGCCCTGGGGAAATACGCCCTGACGGTTCTGGCCGGACTGGGCATTCATGCCGCGGTTACGCTGCCCGTGCTGACTGCGGTGTTCGGAAGAACAAATCCCATCAGCCTGTTCCGCGCCGTGCTGCCGGCCCTGCTCACAGCCTGGTCCACCGCATCCAGCGCGGCTGCGCTTCCCTTGACCCTGGACTGCACGGAAAAACGCGCAGGCGTG
>JAFGEX010000196.1 GCA_016931355.1 bacterium | reverse complement strand
TGCATTCACGGATGTCCTGCCGAATATGACCTTATCTAAGTATATGATTAACAGTTAATAAAGGTTTTTCGACCTGCATCGTCTTGATCAAGATTCCTTTCGGGCACCATTTGGAATGCATCTTGCCTGTATCCAATGGTGTGGTGATTGTGTTTTGCGGGAATGCTGCTTGCCGGTTGAAACGCTTCGGCTGAGAGCTGCCTGGGAATCCCGGATTTACATGAAAGAGGACCTGGGTATTCGGCTGCTTGCCCCGCGGCAGGTGAAGGGGAATGCGGCAGTTGGCAGATTCCAAAATCGATGATAACGGAGGATTCAATGAGAAATGGAAGAAGAGCGGCATCCGTTAAACCGGCAGGCATGCCTCTCAAAAACGGCGATCTGCCGAGCACCGGCTCATCCGCCAGAAACCTGTCTGCTGTTTTCGGATGCAATACCTTCAATGACCGGATCATGCGTGAGAAACTGGCCAAGGATATTTACGTCAAGCTGAGGAACACCATCCGGACAGGCGCCAAACTGGACATGGAGATCGCCAATTCAGTCGCCCACGCCATGAAGGAATGGGCCATTGAAAAAGGCGTCACGCATTTCACACACTGGTTCCAGCCCCAGACAGGCCTTACGGCCGAGAAACATGACGCATTCCTCGAAATCGAACGGGACGGAATCGTGATTGAACGGTTCAGAGGAAATCAGCTCGTCCAGGGCGAACCGGATGCGAGTTCTTTTCCCAGCGGCGGGGCGCGCACCACATTTGAGGCGAGAGGCTACACCATGTGGGACCCCTCGAGTCCGGCATTCATTGTGGAAGGTCCCAGCGGCGGTATTCTGTGCATCCCCTCGGTGTTCATCAGTTATCATGGGAATGCCCTGGACAACAAGACGCCGCTTTTAAGATCCATGGAGGCTCTTGACAAGGCGGCGCTTTTCATCCTGCGTCTTTTTCTGAATTCCCACGCTTCCCGCGTGGTGCCGACGATCGGGACGGAGCAGGAATATTTTTTGATCGATGAGGAATATTACAAACTCCGGCCCGATCTTCAGATCACCGGCCGTACGTTGATGGGCGCGAAACCGCCGAAGGGTCAGCAGCTGGAGGATCATTATTTCGGTTCGATCAAGGAGCGGGCCCTGGGCTTCATGCAGGAAGTCGAACATGAGTTGCACAAGCTCGGCGTACCGGTCAAGACGCGTCATAACGAAGTGGCGCCGCATCAATTCGAACTGGCGCCGATATACAGCGAGGCCAATGTGGGTTCCGACCGGAATCAGCTTACCATGGAAACACTCAAGAAAGTCGGCAGCCGGCACGGTCTGGCGGTGTTGCTCCACGAAAAGCCGTTTGCGGGCGTGAACGGAAGCGGGAAGCACAACAACTGGTCGCTGGAGGACTCGGAGGGGAACAATCTCCTGGATCCGGGCAAGACCCCGGGGGAAAACCTGCAATTCCTCGTTTTCCTCGTTGCCGTGCTCAGCGGCGTGCACCGGTACGGCGATCTGCTCCGGGCGAGCATTGCGTCCGCTGGGAACGACCACCGGCTGGGCGCCAACGAGGCGCCCCCGGCCATCATGTCCGTTTATCTCGGACGATGGCTGAACGAGATCCTGGACAACATCCGGCAGGGCAAGAAGAACGAAAGCGCCGAGCATTTCGTCATTGATCTGGGCATCGGCAAGCTCCCGCAGATCTTCCAGGATCATACGGACCGCAACCGGACATCGCCGTTCGCGTTCACCGGCTCAAAATTCGAGTTCCGGGCCATCGGATCCTCGGCGTCCGTATCGCTTGCCAATACGGTGCTCAATGCGGCTGTCGCCGAATCCCTGAATGAGATCGGCAAGGAAATCGAATCGGGGGCCCGGAAAAAGGAATTCGACAGGGCTGTTCTGGATGTGCTGAAGAAATTCATCATCGAGACCGAACCGGTTCGGTTTGACGGGAACAACTACAGCGCCGAATGGCGGGAGGAGGCGGAGCGCCGGGGGCTTTCGAATGTGAAAAGCACGGCTTACGCGCTGGATGCCTTTCTGAACGAAAAGAACAAAAAACTCCTGACCGGTCTGAAAATCCTGACGGCCGAAGAGATCGAATCCAGGTACATCACCAGGCTTGAACAATACATCCGCGCCCTGGAGATAGAGGCAGATACATTCTGCGATATGGTGCATACGCGCATCATCCCGGCAGCCGTCTCCTACGAAGATGTCCTGATCCGCGTCCTTGAGGGTTTCAGGAAAATCGCCGGGCCGCTCGGGATGGCGGAACCCGTCCGGCAGGCCGAGATTCTCAAGACCGTGTCTGAAAAAACCGAGGCACTTTGCGAGGGGTGCAGGCAGGTTCAGGAGAGAACCGGGGCAGCCGACGGCGTGGAACCGCTGCCGGAGAAGGCCAAGTTTTATGCGGACCATATCGTCGATCTCCTCTGGGACGTCCGGCGTCATGCGGATGATCTGGAAAATCTGCTGCCTGACGATGTGTGGCCCCTCCCGAAATATTCCGAAATGCTCTTCATGATGTGATGCAATCGCCTCCGGATTTGCCCGTCGTCCAACCGGCGGTCATGATCCGGCGGGGAGAAGCATTGAAACGGAAAAGGAATGCCGGACAGGAATCGATACGAACGGAATGCGGCGGGCCGCCTCCCGGCGCAGGGATTATACGATCCCGCGAATGAACGGGACAGCTGTGGTGTGGGTTTTGTGGCCCGCATCGACGGACGCCCTTCGCATGAGGTCATCGCCTCCGGGATACAGGTGCTGGTGAATCTGGAGCATCGCGGTGCAACCGGAGGCGACCGTGCCACGGGAGACGGGGCCGGTCTCTGTTTCCGGATTCCGGACGTCTTCTTCCGCGAGGAATGTGCGGGTCTCCATCTGCCCGGAGCGGGTGATTACGGTGTCGGCATGTTGTTCCTTCCGGCCGATGAAGCGTTGCGCCGGGCGGCCAGGCTCGAAGTGGAGAAGGCGGTCGCCGGAGAGGGAGGTGAATGTCTGGGCTGGCGCCGTGTGCCGGCGGACAACGGCTCAATCGGAAAACTGGCGCTCCTCACGGAGCCGGCCGTATATCAGGCATTCATCGGGCGGGGGTCAATCCCTGTTTCCGCGTTCGACCGGAAGCTCTATGTCATGAGGCGTGTGGCTGAAAAGGCCGTGCTGAGCCTTTCCGGGGATTTCAGCCCCTTCTATATTTCCAGCCTGTCCAGGCACAACATCGTTTATAAGGGGCTTCTGACCGGAACACAGCTTCCCGAATACTACCCTGATCTGAAGGATGAAAGGCTGACCAGCTCCTATGTGCTGGTCCATCAGCGTTACAGCACGAATACCCTGCCGACCTGGAATCTCGCCCAGCCGTTCCGGTTTCTGGCGCACAACGGCGAGATCAACACCCTGAGGGGGAATATCAACCGCATGAAGGCCCGGGAGGCTTTCATGAGCTCCCCTCTTTTCGGCGAGGATCTGGAAAAGATCAAGCCGGTCCTGATCGAGGACGCCAGCGATTCCGCTATTCTGGACAATGCCCTCGAACTTCTCGTGATGGCGGGACGCTCCCTGCCCCATGCCATGATGATGCTCGTCCCAGAGGCGTACGGGCAGCAGATCCAGATGAGCGAGGACAAGCGCGCCTTTTACGAGTTTCATTCCGCGCTCATGGAACCCTGGGACGGGCCGGCCGCGCTGGTATTTACGGACGGGCGATACATCGGAGCCACGCTGGACAGAAACGGCCTGAGGCCGGCGCGCTATACCGTCACCCGGGACGGGCTCATCGTGCTCGCTTCCGAAACGGGCGTGCTCGAATTCTCCGGGGATCGCATCCAGAGCCGCGGCAGGCTGCAGGCGGGGAAAATGTTTCTCGTGGATCTCTTGCAGAAACGCATCGTCCCGGACAATGAAATCAAGGCCAAGATTTCCAGGCGAAAACCGTACAGGAGGTGGATACTCGACAAGCGCATCGAATTGCGGGGTCTGTTCACGCCTTCCCAATCGCCCGAGATGGACCGGGAGACGCTCCTGCGCCATCACCATTCTTTCGGATACACGGATGAGGATCTCCATATCCTGATCAATCCCATGGCTTCCCGCGGGCAGGAAGCGGTCGGATCCATGGGCAATGACGCGGCGCCCGCCGTGCTTTCGGAAAATCCGCAGCTTCTCTACTCGTATTTCAAGCAGCATTTCGCCCAGGTCACCAATCCGCCCATCGATCCGCTGCGCGAGGAGCTGGTTATGTCCCTGGACAGCTTTCTCGGCAGGGAAAACAATCTCCTCGATGAAACACCGGAACAATACCGCGGCTTCAAGCTGCATCACCCGATTCTGACCGTGCAGGACATGGCCAGGATCATCGAATCCTCCCACCCGGAGATTCAACCCGGCGAGATCGACATTTTATTCCCGGCCGGGAGCGGGCCGGGCGGCCTGAAGCAAGCCCTGGAAGATGTGTTCCGCAGGGCGGAAGAGCAGCTTTCCCGGGGTGTCAACCTTCTCATCCTGACGGACAGGCGGCTGGACCGGAACAAGGCCCCGATCCCGGCCCTGCTCGCCGTGTCCGGACTGCACCATCATCTGATCCGCAAGGGCCTTCGAAACTCAGCCGGCATCATCGCCGAGACGGGGGACGCCCGGGAAGTCATTCATTTTGCCTTGCTGGTCGCCTTTGGTGCGGATGCGGTATGCCCGTATGTCGCGCTGCAAACCGTGAGATTCATGGCCGAATCCGGCCTCCTGGACAAGCCGGACAAGCCCGAACAGGCGATGGACCGTTACATCACGGCGGTCAAGAAGGGTCTGTTGAAAACGTTGAGCCGCATGGGCATATCCACGGTGCACAGCTTTTTCGGATCCCAGATTTTCGAGGCCGTCGGACTGGGAAAGGCGTTTGTGGAGGATTATTTCCCCGGCACCGTGTCCCGGGTTTCCGGCATTGGGTTGGAGGAGGTGGCGGAGGAGGTCCGGATCAGGCATGACCGGGCGTTTCCAACGAACGGGCCTCCGCCTGCCCTGCTTGATGCAGGAGGCCAGTATCGCCTCCGGGTCGGAGGTGAACGGCATATGTGGACGACGGAAGCTGTTTACAAGCTGCAGCAGGCCGTGCGCAGCGACGATTACCGGATTTTTAAACAATATTCGTCCTTCATGGATGAACAGTCCCACCGGTTCGGCACGCTGAGGGGGCTGATCCGCTTCAGGGAGGGGGATCCGGTGCCGCTGGAGGAAGTCGAATCCGTCCGGTCCATCGTCAGTCGTTTTGTTTCAGCGGCCATGTCCTTCGGATCCATCAGTCGTGAGGCGCATGAGGCTGTCGCCCTGGGCATGAACCGCATCGGAGCGAGGAGCAATTCCGGGGAAGGAGGGGAGGATACGGCCAGGTACATCCCCGGTCCGGATGGACAGAGCAGGAGATCCAGCATCAAACAGGTCGCTTCCGGCCGTTTCGGCGTGACGACCGAATACCTCGTACAGGCGGATGAAATTCAGATCAAGATGGCGCAGGGTGCCAAACCGGGAGAAGGGGGGCAGCTTCCGGGCCACAAGGTCAGCGAGGAGATCGCCAGGGTCCGGCACACGACTCCGGGCGTCACCCTGATTTCGCCTCCCCCTCATCATGATATCTACTCCATTGAGGACCTGGCGCAGTTGATTTTTGACCTGAGGGCCGTGAATCCCGCTGCCAGGATTTCGGTCAAGCTCGTCTCCGAGGCGGGGGTGGGCACCATCGCCTCCGGCGTGGCGAAGGCGAAGGCGGATGCCGTTTTGATATCCGGGCAGGACGGCGGCACGGGCGCCTCCCCGCTCACGGCCATCAAGCATGCCGGCCTTCCGTGGGAACTCGGACTGGCGGAAACCCAGCAATCCCTGATGCTGAACGGCCTGCGGGACCGCATCCGCGTCCAGGTCGACGGGCAGCTTAAAACGGGCAGGGACCTGGCTGTGGCCGCCCTGCTCGGCGCAGAGGAGTTCGGATTCGGCACGGCCATACTCGTTTCGCTCGGATGCGTCCTGATGCGGAAATGCCATCTGAACACCTGCCCGGTGGGCGTGGCCACACAGGATCCCCGACTGCGTTCCCGTTTTACGGGCAAATCCGAATATGTTGAACGTTTCCTGACTTTCATCGCCATGGAACTGCGCGAGCACATGTCCAGGCTCGGATTCAGGACTGTCGACGAGATGGTGGGCAGGACCGAAGCTTTGGATTTCACCCCCGCCCTGGACCGCTGGAAAGCCTCCAGACTGGATCTGGCCCCCCTGCTCCATGTACCGGATGAAGGCATGTCCCGGAACAGGCGATGCACACAGCGCAGGGAGCCAGACAGTCCTTCGCCCCTGGAAGGAAAAATGGAGGAAGCGGTGAGGCCTGCGATCCGGAAGGGACAGAAGGTACGCCTGGAATGCGGAGTCCGGAATGTGGACCGGGCCGTCGGCACTGCGATCAGCGGGGAGATCGTCCGGAAAGTCGGTCCCCGCGGCCTCCCG
This sequence comes from bacterium, assembly GCA_016931355.1. Taxonomy (GTDB): domain Bacteria; phylum Zhuqueibacterota; class QNDG01; order QNDG01; family JABMRT01; genus JAFGEX01. The sequence goes on along the minus strand of JAFGEX010000196.1, from coordinate 12,489 downwards.
GAAGGCACCATTACCCTGAACCTGTCCGGTTCGGCGGGCCAGAGTCTCGGCGCCTTTCTCGCCCCCGGCATTCATCTGAGGGTCCAGGGCGATGCCAATGATTATGCGGGGAAGGGCATGTCCGGCGGCCGTATCGTCCTGGTTCCTCCCGGGGGCGCCCGGTTCAGACCGCATGAAAATGTCATTGCGGGGAACGTCGTCCTGTACGGGGCCACAGGCGGGGAAATTTACATCAATGGAATCGCAGGCGAACGTTTCGCAGTACGGAACAGCGGGGCCCTGGCCGTGGTCGAAGGCATAGGCGACCATGGATGCGAATACATGACCGGCGGGATCGTCGTGGTGATCGGACCGACCGGGAAGAATTTTGCAGCCGGCATGAGCGGCGGCATCGCCTATGTGCTGGATGAATCCGAAATTTTCGACACGCGCTGCAACCTGGACATGGTCGATCTGGAAAGCGTCTGGCAGCAGGAGGACCGCGTCCAACTGCGCCGCATACTCGAAAACCATCTTTCGCATACAGGCAGCGTTAAAGCCAGGATGATTCTGGAACACTGGGAAGCCACGCTGCCGCTTTTTGTCAAGGTCATCCCCGTGGATTACCGGGAGGTCCTTGAGAGAATGAAACTCAGGGAGAGCAACAGGGAGGAGACCCTTTCAGCCACGGAGGAGGTTTTCCGTGGCTAAAGTTACCGGTTTCCTCGAGCATGACAGGATGGAGCCTTCCAGGCGTGCGGTCGAATCCAGGATCCGCGATTTCCGGGAAATCGAAGAGATGCTTTCCGAAGAACGGATCCTGCAACAGGCATCGCGCTGCATGGACTGCGGCATCCCTTCCTGCCATACCTTCGGCTGCCCGCTTGTCAACCGCATCCCGGACTGGAATGACCGTGTGTACAGGAAAGATTGGCGACACGCGCTTGGACTGCTTCATGCGACCAACAATTTCCCCGAAATCACGGGCCGGATCTGCCCGGCTCCCTGCGAGGCTGCCTGCACCCTGTCCATTGATCAGAAACCGGTGACCATCCGTCATATCGAGCTCCAGATTGCAGAGAGGGGGTGGCGCGAGGGCCTCATCAAACCGCAGCCGCCGGACTGGAAAACCGGGAAACGGGTGGCTGTGATCGGCTCCGGGCCTGCGGGCCTTGCAGCTGCACAGCAGCTCTGCCGCATGGGGCACGAGGTCGTGGTCTTTGAAAAGTCGGAACAATTCGGGGGGTTGCTCAGGTTTGGAATACCCGATTTCAAGCTTGAGAAACAGGTCCTGGACCGCAGGCTGGACCAGTTGGAAAAGGAAAGCGTCCGGTTCGAGGCGTCCGTGAATGCAGGCCTGGACCTCTCCGCGAATTTTCTGAGGAGATCCTTTCAGGCCGTTCTCATCGCCGCAGGCTGCACGGTGCCGCGCGACCTGGGCTTAAGCGGACGTGATCTCAACGGGATCCATTTCGCAATGGATTTTCTCGCCGCGCAGAACAGGCGCGTATCCGGGTCCATTTCAAAGAACGACGGGGCGATCGACGCCTCCGGGGAACATGTGGTCGTCATCGGCGGGGGCGACACCGGATCGGACTGCGTGGGCACCAGCATCCGTCAGGGGGCTCTGTCCGTCACACAGCTTGAAATTTTACCGCAGCCGCCTGAAGCACGATCCCAAGACAATCCCTGGCCCGAATGGCCCTGTACCCTGAAGACATCATCATCCCAGGAGGAAGGATGCCGCCGCGAGTGGGGAGTGTTGACGCGTTCCTTCGAGGGAAGAAAAGGCAGGGTCAGCACCGTCCGTTGCAGCCGCATTGAATGGATAAGGGATGAAAAATCAGGTGAAAAATCCTTCCGGGAGATCCCGGATTCGGAATTCGAGATCAAGGCAGGACTCGTCCTTCTGGCCGCCGGATTTCACCATGTGGAGCATGGATCCCTGGTTCAGAGCCTGGACCTTGACAGGACCCGCGCCGGCCATCTTTCCGTGGACCGTTTCCTGATGACCAACGTGCCCGGTGTTTTCGCAGCCGGAGACTGCGTGCTCGGTTCCTCGCTGGTTGTGAAGGCCATTCATCAGGGCCGTCTGGCAGCGGACGGCATCCACCGTTATCTCTCATCCTCCTGATCCTCTCAGGGGCGAATCGCGTCTCCTGACGCGAACGGCCTGGCTATCGCGCGCCCCGGGACGCGTTTCAGTTGATGCGAACCTTAAATCTTCCTGCATTTTACCGCTGAAATTCTCAACTCCATCCGCGGGAAGGCATCCCGTACACGGAGAGGACCGATCTGCGGGCCTGCGGCAGACGGGTTCCGTTCCCATACCAAAAATCAATTGCATTTCATGGATTTACGATTTACATTAAATATTATTTCCGCAAGCAGCAGGGATCTTCGATCTGTCAGGAAAACGACATTTGGATTCTCTTGCTTTCCCGGCGGCTTGCAGGGAAAAAAGGCTTGCTGACGGATTGAAGCTCTCCTCCGCAAGCGGCGGGGGATTTTCGATCCGGACGGAAGAAGACATCTTTTTTCGCTCGAGAATCCCGGGATTAGGCTCGGGGTGAGCCTAAGGGGAATACGTTCGCTGACAGATTCAATGATGTTCAAAATCAGAATGGATAAGCCCGGATACGGCCAGAGGATTCTGCCTTTCGCCCTGGCTCTGGCAATGGGATTTAACTGTGCAAAGGAGGGATTTCCGCCCGGCGGTCCGGAGGACAGGTCCCCGCCCGAGGTCCTGGCCACTGTCCCGGGAAACGGCGCACTCAAAGTGGATCTTCACACGCAGGTGGAGATTCTTTTCTCAGAACGCGTGCAACCCGGCTCCGCGGAATCCGCGGTTTTCATCTCTCCGTACCCGGGCGGAGATGTCCGTTACCAGTGGCGCGGCTCAAGGCTCAAAATTCGTTTTCCGGAGCCCCTCAGGAAGGACCGGACCTATGTGGTCAATATCGGGACCGGGCTTAAGGATTACAGGCAAAATCTCATGAAAAAGGGTTTCACGCTGGCCTTTTCCACCGGCACGGTCCTGGACAGGGGCAGGATGAGCGGCCAGGTTTTCGGGCAGGGACAGATGCAGGGCGTGGACGTCTGGGCCTACGGCATTCCGGACAGCCCGGATCCGGACCCTTCCGGCCTGGCACCCGAATACCGGGTGCAGTGCGATGCGCAGGGACGTTTCGAGTTCCTGCACATGGCTCCGGGCCTGTACCGCGTCTTCGCCGTGCGGGACCGGATTTCGGACCGTATTTACAGGCCCATGGAGGATGAGATCGGCATAACCTGGCGCGACATCCTTGTGCCTGCATCGGATTCCGCAGGCGTTTCCGGGGTGCTCTTCCGTCTCGGGTTGGAGGATACCCTGGCCTTTTCCCTGGCCGGGATTTCGCCCGTGCACAGAAGCATGATCTCGGTTCAGTTCAACGATGCTGTCGAACCCTGGACTCCCGCGGACAGGAATCCTCTGGCTCTTTTTCGCAGAGAGGACGGAGCCGCACTCGGTGTGCGGGCCGTCCTGCTGGATGCTCGGAATGCGAACCGTATCCTGGTCCTGACGGAAGAACAAATCCCGGGCGCCGAATATGGCATGAGATGGGATTCCCTGTACGGCCGTTCCGGTAATGCTCCAGATTCCGCCTCCCAGAACGCCTGGTTCACAGCCGTTGCGGACAGGGACAGCACCGGGCCTGCCCTGCTCGAGGCTGTCCCAAGGCAGAAGGACAGGGATGTGGCGCCACATGCCGAAATACAAATGCTTTTCAGCGAACCCATGGACACGTCCCTTTTCGCAAAGGGTTTTTCCCTGTCGGATACATCCGGTAACACGGTTTCCGGAAGCTTTCAATGGGAATACCTGGCGCGCGCATCCTTCATGCCGGTCCCGGATCTTCTGGGAAAAACGCAGTACCGGGTCAGGCTGGATTCCGCGTTCGTGCGCGACGTCAGCGGGAACGCGGGACCGGATTCTGTTTACGGATTCACCACGGTCAATCCCGACACCTTTTCAGAGGTCTCGGGCGTCATCTCGGACTCCGCGGCCTATGCGGGCCGGATCCACATCAGGGCCAGAAAAACAGGAGGGCAGGAAGTACTCGAATACGATGCTGTCATCGCAGGGCCTGGACCCTACCGCATCGAAAAGATGTTGCCCGGCCGTTACGTGCTGGAATGTTTTCGGGACCAGGACGGCAATGGAAGATTTTCGCCGGGCAGGCCGCATCCGTTTGAACCTTCGGAACGTTTTGCCGTATATCAGGATACACTGGCCATCCGGTCCAGATGGCCGAATGAGGGCAATGATATCCGCCTGCCGTGATCCCCTGTGCAACGGATGCGTCCGCTCGTGCCCGCTGACCGATTGAACGACAGGGATATTTTATGAGGAAGACATTTTCCATTTTAGACGGCTTTCTTTTTTTGGCTGCAACGGCAGGCATTCTGCTCTTTATCCTGCTGTATGACGGCATTTTTCCGGAGTCTGCGATATCCAAGCACATCAACCGGAAGGATGTCATACGGCAGGCCGCGGCCTTTGTCCGGGAGATGGGATTGGAAACGGAGGGATTTGAAAGGAGGCTCGAGCTTCAAAAGGACCAGAACCAGATCCGTTTTCTGCAGACCACCTTTGGTTCGAGCCGGGCCAATCGCCTCATGCAGGATTCGCTGCCGTCTCTTTTCTGGCAGGTTCAATGGCGGGCGAAAAAGGACGCCCCATCACCCCATGCGCCCGGCGGGGAGGCACCGTTTTCCGCGCCTTTCAGACAAATCGATTTCAAGTCAGACCTGAACGGGAATCCCCTGTCATTCAGCGTTCTCAAGGAGCCGAAACCTTCCGATACGGTTCAGCCCGCCGTCCGGGATCACAGGGAGACGTCGGCCCTCGCCCTGCGCTTTTTCGGCTCCGATTCCCCGAACTGGCCGGATGCTCCGGACAGCGTCCTGTCCCGCGGTCCGGTCAAGCAGACGATCTGGATACGGAACAAACCGGTCGGAGGCCTGAAGGTCACGCTGAAGATTGAAACGCTGAACGGCAGGATCACATCAGCCGAAAAGGCAGTCTGGCTGCCTCCCGGATTTCAGCACACGGAGAGGCGGGAGTCCCTGTTCGAGGGAATCGCCTTCCTGCTGATATACCTTTCTCTCTTTATACTCGGGATGGTTTACTTCGTCAAGCTTTTGAAGTCCGACGCCCTGGATTTGAAAAGCGGCATCCTGCCGGCCATCCTCGCCCTGTCTGCCTGGGCCGTTGTTTACTGGATTCAGATGTCCGCCTGGCAGGGATGGGAAACCCTCATCGGATTCCTGATCACAGCCATTTTTATTGCAGGAGGCGCCTGGATCCTGTACGTCATCGGGGAATCCGTCACACGCCGGCGCTGGGCGGAAAAACTGATCGTGGTGGACGCCTGCAGGGAACGCCTCCTGTTCCCGGAGCTGGGGCGTTCCCTGTTGCGCGGGATTCTGCTCGCCGGACTGTGCGTAGGGGTTCTGACCCTGACCAGCCTCGCCGGCATCAATGTTTTCAAGGGATTCATCGGTTTCGGGGATTCCTCCCTGGTGCATTGGTCGTGCCGGATACCCAGCCTGTACATTTTGGGGAAAAGTTTTCTCTCCGCTCTGTTCATTACGGGCGTACTCTGCCTCTTTTTACAGTCTCTTTCCTGGCGGATGCGCAGCGCGGTTCTCAATGGGGCGCTCCTGGCCCTGTTCTGGGGATTTTTTGGATTTCCGGTATCCCGGCTGATGGTGTACCCCCAGGTTCTTTTACAGAATCTGCTGCTCGGCCTGCTGTTCATCTGGTTTTTCCGTTCCCATGATTTCGTGGCCGTGCTCACGGGCGCATTCATTTTCCCGCTGTTTTTTTACGGCATCGGCATCGTGCATCAAGGCTCCGGCGACCTGTTCATCCACGGCATCATCCTTCTGGCGGTGATCCCGGCAACAGCGGTCATCGCCCTGCTGGCCTTGAGGAGCACGCCTCTCGGTGAGAAATTGGGGCATTATGTCCCGGATTACGTCCGCCGCGTGAACGAGCGGGAACGCCTCCAGCGGGAACTGGAGATCGCCCGCAACGTGCAGCTGCACTTCCTTCCCAGGGGGACGCCGAGCATTCGGGGGATGGAAATCGCCACCCTTTGCACGCCGGCCAAGGAGGTGGGGGGCGACTATTACGATTTCATCCGCTATTCCCCCACCAAGCTCGGCGTGGTGATCGGGGACGTGTCCGGCAAGGGCATTCCGGCCGCCTTCTACATGACCATGACCAAAGGCATGCTCAAGTCCCTGACGCTCTCCTGCGATTCTCCCAAGGACGTGCTCACGCATTTGAACGCCCTCTTCTACGAAAATGCGGAACGCGGCGTGTTCATCAGCATGACCTATTCGGTGTTCGACATGAAAACCCGGAAGCTGGTCACGGCACGCGCCGGGCACAATCCGATGATCCTGAGGCGGTCCGCGCTGGGAAGCACGGAGGAGATTTCGTCCTCCGGCATCGCGCTGGGCCTGGACAGGGGGGAGCTTTTCAGGTCCAACATCTCAGAGCGCACGCTGGACCTGGAGTCGAATGACTTGTTCCTGTTTTATACGGACGGCATCAATGAATCCCTGAACGATTTTCAGAAGGAATTTGGAGAAAGCAGGCTCCTCCGCTTCCTGGACGAAAACGCCGATGAGAAACCCGGTGTGCTGCTCGGAAAGCTCGAGCGGGAACTGCGCCGGTTCGCCGGGGATGCGCCCCAGCATGACGATATGACGGCTGTTTTAATACGGATTGCCTGAGCGATGTCGAATCCTATGATGAAAAAAGCAAGCCGGTGGTTCCTGATTCTTCTGGCGCTGCTGCTGGCCGCCCGCATCCTGTTCGGCGTCTTCTCCCGCTTCCTCAAACCCATGCCCTATTCCCAGACCATTCAGGAAGGGCTTCTCTTTCTGGGGATTCTGATCGTGCTGGCCGTGCTTTACACCCGGCCGTGGGTGAAGAACTGGGAAATCCAGCGCATGGTGCAGTTTGCGGCCGGGCTGGTCCCCGCCTGGTGGATCGCGTTCTGGATATTCAACTCATCCCGGAATCTCCTTCCCTTTCCGTCACAGTTTTTCGCCCTGCAGGGCGTCTTTCAACTCTGCGTCATGCTTGCGGTACTCTTCTCCGCCGTCTGGCTTCTGGCTGTTCTGAAGGAGCTCATTTTCATCCAGCGGGGAAAATTCACTTCAGGCTGTTTCCTCCTTCTGCTGACCGGACTTTGCGTACTGATCCTTTACGAGTGGATATGGGGGCAGAAGAACATCTGGCAGGAAGGCGGTTGGACCTACACATACGGCATGTCCTTCGGCCGGAACGCCTTCTTCACCCTTTTTGTGGCGGTCTCCATCTGTAACGGATTCCGGAACAAATGGATTCACTATCTCCGCAAGCGCCAGAAATGGGAGATCCTGTTCATGACGTTCGCATCCGGAGTGGCTACATTTCCTCTCATTGAACGGCTTCCGGGAGAGATGCGTCCTCTCAGCGTCACTGTCTCCGTGTTTGTGTACGGCCTGCTGGTATTCTGGATGATTTACACGGCTGCGGCCTTTCTGACCGTGCTTCTCCATCTCCCCACTGCGGGATTGATGGACCGCCGCATGCGGGAAATGTCCTCCCTTCAGGAATTAAGCACGGCCATTGGATCCGTCTTCGACGTCCGGGACCTGATCCGGAAGACCGTAGGGCTTGCCCTGCAGGTCGTGGATGCGGATTTTTCATGGATTGAACTGAGGAAGGGTCCGGGTTTCGAACTGGGCGGCTCCGAAGGCGCGCTGCTTGAAGACATCCGGGCCATTCCGGAGCAGGCTGTCGTCCGGCTTCGGGATCTTGCGCTGAGAAGCGATTCATCCGTCCTCATCCCCCATGTGTCCAGAGACAGGGAAACCGCCGTCTTCAGGAAATGGAGCCGGAAGGCGGGCGCGCTTCTGGCCGCCAGGCTTCAGTACAAAAACAAGAACCTCGGAATCCTCTATGCGGCAAGCGAGAAACCGTTCGGATTCATGGATGATCATCGGGGCATTTTCCGCGCCTTTGCCAATCAGGCCGCCATGGCCCTGGAAAACGCTTCGCTCGTGGAAGCCTCCCTTGAAAAGGAGAGGTACCGTGAGGAACTGCGGCTCGCCCATGAGGCCCAGATGCGGCTGCTCCCCAGGAGCCTTCCCCTGGTGCCCGGCCTGCAGCTTCAGGGACTCTGCCTGACTGCCAACGATATCGGTGGAGATTTTTACGACCTGATCGTCCCGGACCAGGACCGTATAGACATGGTCATCGGCGACGTTTCGGGGAAGGGAGCCTCGGCGGCCTTCAACATGGCGGAGCTGAAGGGCGTCATCCAGGGGTTGGCCCGGCATTTCAAGGAACCCAGGGACATTGTGCTCGAAATCAACCGGTTCATCCGCAGCCAGTTCGAGCCGGATGAATTCGTCACCATGATCTATGCCACTTACCATCCCTCCACGCGGCAGATGCGTTTCGTCCGGGCGGGGCACACGCCGGTCGCCTGGATTCGCAAGGACGATTTGGTATGGCTCGAATCCGCCGGACTGGGTCTCGGGCTTGCGGAGAATGAAGTGGTCGAGAAACAGCTCGAGAACCAGGTGTGCAGACTGTCGCCCGGCGATACCCTGGTTTTTTTCACGGACGGACTGATCGAAGCCCGGAACAGGGCGGACGAGGAATTCGGAGAAGAGAGGCTGACGGAGCTCCTGAACCGGAATCGGGGGCTCGGCGCGGCGGATTGCCTGTCGCGCATCGAGGAGGAAGTTGCGGCATTCACTCAAGGCACGCCCAGACATGACGACATCACCCTGGTCGTGCTCACATTGGATGAAAATCGATCGAAGGAGAAGGCTTCATGAGCGGCGTAGAGGTCAGACGGAAGGACTTGCAGGAGGTGACGGTCATCTATTTGAAGGGCTACCTGGACGCCCACACCGCGCCGGAATTTGAAAAGGCCCTTCAGGAGCTTGTGGATCAGAACCGAGTGAACATTGTGGTCAATCTTGCCGAGTTGAATTACATCAGCAGCGCCGGCCTGGGGGTCTTCATGGGCTTCATTGAAGACATCCGAAAAAAGGGGGGCGACATCAAAATCGCCGAAATGGCCGACAAGGTGTTCCGGGTTTTCGATCTGCTCGGATTCCCCGTCCTGTACGAGATCTTCAAGGATGAATCGGAGGCGATCGGCCAATACCGGTGATCCGGAGTTTCTGACGGGAAACGGTTTCCATTGCAGAGGTGGATTGCATGGCAAGAAAGACTGAAAATTATCATTTGCGCATACCCAGCGAAACGGCCAACCTCCAGGTGATCCGGAATTTTGTTTCGGATGTGGCCAAGAGCGTGGGCTTTGAGAACCAGGACATCGGCAAAATCGAGCTGGCGGTGGACGAGGCCTGCACCAATGTCATCGAACATGCATATCACCAGGATTCGAAGAAGGACATTGATGTGGCGGTTAAGATCGATTTTGACAAGTTCACGGTGGTTATCACAGACCACGGCAAGGGTTTCAAACCGGAGGACGTGGACATTCCGGACATGAACCGGTACCTGGCCGAACTGCGCGTGGGCGGGCTCGGCATCTATCTCATGAAGCATCTCATGGACGAGGTGGAATACCGGACGCAGCCGGGCGTCAGCAACGAGGTCCGCATGGTCAAGTATCTGATCCGAAAAGACAATAAGAAGAAGCAGTCCGCATGAAGGGCGGAGGGACACCGGTTTCCGGGCAGGCCTCCCCGTCCGGACAGCTCGACAAACGCCTCATCGAGCTGTCGGCTCTTTTCGAAATCAGCCGTTCCCTGAACGCTTCCTGGAACCTGCATGCGATTCTCGAAAACGTGCTCCGCATCTCGATGGGATACATGCTCATTTCACGCGGCCTCGTTTTGTTGAAGGACCCGGACGGCGGCGATTTTTCGGTGGAGGCGCTCAAGGGATTTTCAAAGGAACTGAAAGGCAAGAGCCTTCGCATCGATTCGGACATCGGCGACACCACCCCTCTCGGGAAGATCGACCGGGGCCCAGCCTGGGTCGAGTTTTTCCGGGAGTTCAAGATCGAATTGCTGCTGCCGCTGAATTCGAATCAGGGCATGATCGGGCTCATCGGCCTGGGCGGAAAAATCAACGGCGAATCCTACGAAGAAACGGAAATCGAATTTCTGGACTCCATCGCCAACATCGCGGCGACCACGGTCAGCAACGGCATGATGGTGGAGGAAATACAGGCGGTGAACCGCAGGCTGGACCGCAAGCTCCAGCAGCTCAATACCATATTCGACATCAGCCGGGAGATCAATTCCACGCTGGACCCGGGCAAGATTGGGAGTCTGCTGACCTTTGCAGTCATGGGCGAACTGCTCGTGAACCGCTGTGCCGTTTTCCTCTACGAGGAGAAACGCGTGCGGATTCTGGTCGTCAAGGGGGTGGACCGGGATATCTCTATCGGGCAAGAATTCTGCGAAGTGTCGCAGCCCGTGATCCTGGAGGACACGGATCGTTTCCAGCCGCTTCTCTCCGCCGGATTCGCGCTTCTGGTGCCCATGCGCATCCAGGACCAGACGCGGGGATGCCTGGCGGTCGGGCCAAAAATCACGGGCGAATCCTTCCAGGAGGCCGATCTCGAATTCCTGACGTCTCTGGGCCATCAGGCCATGACTTCCCTGGAGAATGCGCGCCTGTTTCAGGAGATGCTGGAAAAGCAGCGTATGGAGGAGGAGCTTCACCTTGCCCGGAATATCCAGAAGAGCCTTCTGCCCTCGTGCATTCCGTCCGTGCCGGGCTACGACATCAGCGCCCTCAACATCCCCAGCCGCGAGGTGGGAGGTGATTATTACGACGTGATCAAACTCTCGGACCATGAATGGGGGATCGCCATCGGGGATGTGGTGGGCAAGGGTGCAGGGGCGGCCCTGCTCATGGCCAGCCTGCAGGCCAGCCTGCGCGCCATCTCAGGGGAATTCGACGTTCAAAAAATCATGGAGCGCATCAACAACCTGATCCATAAAAATACGGATATGGACAAGTACATCACTTTCTTCTACGGGGTTCTGGATACCCGGCCGAACCGCTTCACCTACTCGAATGCCGGGCACAACTATCCTTTTCTCATCCGGCCGGACGGCAAAACCGAGTGCCTGACTGAAGGCGGGATCGTCCTCGGCATGATGCCGGACATGGTTTATCAGACGGGATGCGTATCCCTGAATGCGGGGGACCGGATCGTCCTCTATACGGACGGTGTTACGGAAGCGAAAAACAAGGATGATGTCGAATTCGGCGAGGACCGGCTCAAGGATCTCGTCATCCGCAACGCGGCTCTTTCATCGGATCCCCTGATCGAGAGCATCGTGTACGGCGTGAACGCGTTCAGTTCGGATCTGGATCAGCGGGATGACATCACGCTGGTCGTGTTGAAGCGGCTGTCCCGGGCACCGGGATGACCCTCCGGAAGGAAATACCGCGGTATGCTTGCGTTGGATCCTGCGTGTGCAGGTGTTTTGAAGCCGACCTGCCGTCATCTTTGATGATCAGGCTCCGTGCAGGTCACGTCGCCGTTCGTCTTGAGGATGTAATCTCCGTTCGAAGGGCAGACGGGGACGGTGCCGTCCCTTAAAAAGGGAATCAGATCGTCAAGAGTGGAGGCGTATTCAGCCTGGCCGTTAAAGGCGGTCCGGGCATAATGGAGGCGCTGAGCCGCCTCAATTGCCATTTGATTGCTTTTACATTTGGCTGTCTTTGCAGTTTCCGACATGTCAATGAACTTGGTTATGGCGATTGAGGCAATAATCACCACGATCAGGATGGTGATGATGATTTCAACGAGCGTAAAACCATTCTGGTATCTTAAAGTTTTGTTATTATTGTACATTCATCGATACCATTTCAAAACAGAATAATCAGTTTCGTGGCAATTTCAAAATTCACAAATTTGATATAAAAATAGGCACGATCCTTGGCGTATCCCAAATTGCAAAATTTAAGCCAAGATAAATTTATCTTGATAATGAGCCGAACCAACCATATATTAAATATCTATTAAAGGCATACGGAAGCTTCCCGGAATGCAATGCAAGATGGCAATGACAGGGTGGGCGAATGAAAAACAGGATGTCCATATGGGAGAGAAGGCTGTCCCGCGGCCTGTGCCTGCTTGAAGATGCGGTGAAAAAACCGTTGTTCCGATGCCAGTCCTGCGGGGAATGCATTCTCAGCCATACAGCGTTCATCTGTTCACAGAGATGTCCCAAGCGGCTCAGGAACGGCCCGTGCGGTGGCACGCGGGAGGGCGGATTCTGCGAGGTGTATCCTGAGCGGAAATGCATCTGGTTCATGATTGCGCGCCGCTCTGTCCTGCTCAGGCGTTCCGTACTCCTGTTGCGCATCGAACGCGCCCATGACTGGGAACTCGAAAAGACCTCCGCCTGGCTGAACGTGTTCCGGAAACGCATCGAACCTCCGGTGCTCTTTTTGCG